>NZ_LR130778.1:500625-667500 GCF_900538275.1 Petrocella atlantisensis
CTTCTTCTTGAATTGAAAGCCGGTCTGTTTGCTTTGTTTTCTAAAATCCATCTTTGAGCAAAAGTACCGTCTTGAATCTCACCTAACACTTTTTTCATTTCCTTCTTTGTCTCGTCTGTAATGATTCGTTTTCCGATGGAGTAATCTCCAAATTCAGCTGTGTCTGAGATAGAGTATCTCATAAAGCTTAATCCACCTTTATTTACAAGGTCAATAATCAGCTTCATCTCATGTACGCACTCAAAATAAGCACTCTCAGGTTGATAACCGGCTTCTACCAATGTCTCAAACCCAGCTTTCATGAGCTCAGATACGCCACCACAAAGTACGGCTTGTTCACCAAAAAGGTCGGTTTCGGTTTCTTCTTTGAAAGTAGTTTCAAGAATTCCGGCTCTAGCACCACCAATACCCGCTGCATAAGCCAATGCTCTCGCTTCTGCATTACCTGTAGCATCTTGATGAATCGCTACAAGACATGGTACACCTTTGCCTTCTTCGTATTGATATCTTACTGTATGTCCAGGACCTTTTGGTGCAACCATAAATACATCAACATCTTCAGGTGGCAAGATTTGTCCGTAATGAATGTTAAAACCATGGGCAAATACCAAAGCATTGCCTGCTTCAAGGTTTGGTGCTATGTCTTGCTTATAAACATCACCTTGTTTTTCATCCGGCAATAAGATCATAATCACGTCTGCTTCTTTAGTTGCTTCTGCAGCTGTTGCTACTTTTAATCCATCTTTTTCTGCAACCTCCCATGATTTGCTTCCTTCATATAAACCAACCACGACATTGACACCAGAGTCTTTTAGATTACGGGCATGGGCATGACCTTGTGATCCATATCCAATTACTGCTACTGTTTTTCCGTCTAATAAGGATAAATTACAGTCCGATTCATAAAACATTTTTGCCATTTTTAATTCCTCCATTAATATCGAAGCGTTTAACACTTAAGTATACGCTCATTCTATTTATTTAATGTCATCTTTGATTTCGTGGTTACCTTTTTGTAGTGCTATTAATCCAGTTCGTGTTAATTCCTTAATACCATAAGGTTCAAGTAAATTAATGAACGTATTAATCTCTGATGTATCACCTGTTATCTCAACTGTGATGGCTTCTGTTGCTGCATCAATAATCTCACCTTCAAACATATCAATGATACCGATGATTTCAATCCTTGTCTTGCTCTCAGCTTTCACTTTTACAAGGGCAAGTTCTTTATACACAGAAAATTCAGCATTTAACTCTTTGATGTACAAAACATCATGGAGTTTGTCCAACTGCTTTGTAATCTGGTCTATAATTAAATCGTCCCCATGAGCAACTAATGTCATCCTTGATATCTCTGGATGTTCAGTTTCTCCAACAGACAAGCTGTCGATATTAAAGCCTCTTCGACTGAACAACCCTGCAACTCGACTTAAAACACCTGAATGGTTACTCACCAATACTGATAATACATGTCTACTCATTCGTATTCCTCCTCTTATAATCAGGTATCAAGACTTCATACCTAAATAGGTTCACTATTGTATTCTTGTTTAGCGTATTAATGTGCTAAATAATGCTATTATATCACATGCTTTTTACTTTTACCATATTGCTTTACCACGTTTTTATATATAGGAAGGTGGTACTTTCAAAATAATAAAAAACGTCCCTACAGTATACTGTAGGGACGTGAACACTCACGCGGTACCACCCTAGTTGCCGTTTTATCGACCACTTATAAGATTCTATCAAATCTTAGCCTATAACGGGGCTTACCGTTTTCACTTACTGATCGTTCTGCGAAAAAGCTCAAGAGTGATTTGGATATGACTGTAGTATCGATTTACACCAACCATCGATTCTCTATGCCTACGATGAAATATCTATTGCTCCGTCATTGCATTTGTCTGACAATTCATTTTTGTTTCACTTATTGTACCAAGATTGTTACGCCTTGTCAATAGTTTATTCAACCTTGATTTTTTACTTTAATTCGTTACTCATTTAACGCTATCCTGATTAAAGCTTAGAATTTGTACCTATCTTATTGCTCATAGTCTTCTGTAATATTGTATTTGATATCTTCTTCGTCCAACCACTTCACCAATGCATCAAAATCAAGACTTGTAGCAAACCGGTCTATTAATGCCACTTGACCACCATCCACTATGTTATCTTGAATCTGCACTTTGATTTCTTCAATAGTATAGGCTGTGTCTTCATATAGGAATTTGGAACCATTTACAATTATTTCTAGGGTTTTTACACTTGCTTCTTCTGGCGTTTCATCTGACTCGTAAGAAATCTTCATAGGTCCATCACCATCCCCATAGAATTTAAAAGGGCTAATACCCAAGTAACCATTTCCAATGAGTATTAATAGTATAATGATGATTATGAGTACAATAAATAACAGCTTTTTAGACCATTTTTTTCGTCTTTGTTTTTTTCTTTCATCTTTTCTGATCGCTTTTTCATTTTGGTCCATATGTATCCTCCTGGCTTTTCTAGGGGCGCGTTCACTCGTAACGGATATATTTGTTAATCATATAATAATCCTTGTTAAAATTTAACTGAAGTCTGTTTAAGGCATCTTGAAGCACGTTGGTTGCCGCACGTGTTACTTCATCTTCTGATACCAATGTCACAAATACAAAACTGTAACCACCTTGTCTATGGTCCAACCAATTAAGAATATGGCTGGAAAGACTTGCTACCTTGTCGCTTCGCACTTCTCTGTCAATGACATCCTGTTGATCAATGTTAATGCCTGTATAGTTGCCGTTTAGATAGGTTCGACCATGATCATTTGTTATTTTTATCTCTACAAATAAGTATTTGTCGGCCACCTGTTGGTACCTAAGCCATGTATCCACCAAATCACCTTCTTCAAACATGGCTTCTAGAGACGCAATGGTTTCCGGATCCTGTAGATTCTGAAGATCCATATTTACCAGATTTTCAAGTGCCTCCGACAAAGCATCTAGCTTATCTTCATTATTACGAACTTGTTCTTCATTCATAATTATTGCTTCTTCAAGCGCTGTCTTTTCTTCTTCTAGTGATGTTTTATCTTGTTCCAGCGCTACAATTTGAGCACCCTGATTGGTTATGACAGCTTCATCTTCCGCTTGTGCAACCGTCACATTCATGATTAAGGCAAATAATAATATGAATACCACATCAAGAAGTGGTGTCATGTCTATGGTATTCTCCCTATGTCTCTTCATTAAAGTCACCACGCTCATTAATTGAATCAATCCGTTTGATTAACAACTCAAAATCTTCACTGTTTAATTCACTCTTAGATAATAAAGTTGTGTTGACACCTTTAAATCCAATGGCAAAAACCAAACCCCAAAATGTGGATGTTAATGCGGTTGTAAAATTAAGGATAACACCGCCACCTTCTAAATCTACCATGCCAAGCAAGGCAATAATGGTACCTAATATACCAAGTAGTGGAAATACAGAATGGATGGTGGATAAAATATTCATGTATAGGACTTCTTGATCTCTAAGCTTTTTGATTTCATGAAGGTTAATGGCTTTATGATTGCCTTTCATATCTCTTAAAAAAACGGATATGGGTATATAGATGGTAGGTTGTAGCTGATTCTTAAGGTCTTCACAGGCTTTGGCTGCTCTTGGATAGATAACAAAACCATTGAACAGGGCTAAGAGAAGTATGATTAAATCGTATCCCAGCAGGTTTTTTACTATAATTGAAAACATATGTCACCTCTGTTGTTATTTATTATAAAATAGAGTAAGGCTTTAATAATATTGTACCATTACATAAAATAAAGGTCTATGACCATCTATACTTTTATTGTACTCAAACCAGAATCTGAGCTTAATCTTATCTTACATCTAGCTTTTTTATAATTTTCTCTATCATTGTTGCTCGGTTGAAGGGTGTCATGAAATACAAACCATCTACATGAGGTTTCATTTTTTTGGCAAGGGTTACAGCAAGTTCGACGCCCACCTTTTCTGCCTCTTCTTTGGTCATCGTATCATCAAACTTTGACATGACATCATCCGGAATAATAATACCAGGAAATTCATAATGTAAAAATCGTGCGTTTCGTAAGCTGACCAAGGGCATAATGCCACCAAGTATTTTTATGCCCGTTCTATCCCTAACCTTCTTTATGGCTTCAATGCCTGCTTCATTATAAACAGGCTGCGTCAATAAATAGGAAGCCCCTGCTTCTTTCTTCTTTAACACACGTTCGATTGTAATATCCATATTTTGAGAATAAGGGTTTAGGGCGCCGCCAATATAAAAGGTATCCTTATCCAACTCACTGTTAATCTCAGTTACATACTGCATAAAGGATATGGCGTTTATGTTAAAAACACTTTTTACTTCATCTCTATCATCACTGGGAATCGGGTCCCCAGTTACAATCAGAATATTCCTAATGTCAGACAAATGGGCACCCACCAAACCGCCTCGAAGTGCTATTAGATTCTTATCTCGTAGACACACATGAGGTAGAACTTCCATGCCTGTTAGTTGTTTGATCTTAGCTGCAACCAGAAGTGCATCTGCTCGCGTTCGTCCAAGTGGTGAATCTGCAAAAGTAATAATATCGACACCCACCTCTTTTAGTAAATGGGCTGAAGATATGATTAATGACATATCCATCTTAAAGGGTGGGTCTAATTCAACAGCGACGACAAATTCATTTTTTTCCAGCTTTTCTCTAAATGAATTATGTAGAGGCTTCAAGGGTAGGGACTTTCTTTTCATCCTACTTATAGATTTGACTTCACCAAAATCAAGGGTATATAACCGCTCTCGTATTTTTCTAATATGGTCCGGAGTTGTACCGCAGCAACCGCCAACGATTCTAACCCCTTCTTCACAAATCTTAATCATGGTATCGGCAAAGTAGTCTGCATTACTTTGATATACCGTTCTTTCAAGTTGCTGATCCGGATAGCCGGCATTGGGTACTGCTGCCATTTTGCTTGGATCAAAGTCCAAGGTTTTTATCAGGCTTAATAGATGACTGGCACCTATGCCACAGTTAAAACCATAGGTCGTGACTAAATCTTGTTGTCTGGTTTGCTGAATGATTTTTTCTTTGTTGACACCGACTTTGGTATAACCATGTTGATTTACGGTAAAATTAGTCATAATCTGTATGTTCGGGCCATGCTCATGTATATACTCTACCAGTTGATTCACTTGATCAATTCTACTAAAGGTTTCAAGAAGTATTATTTTCACATTCTTAAGCAAACCGATATCAATAAGCTTACGGTAGGTTGATTCTATCTCGTAATCTTCAATGTCATATGGCTCACCAATGGGACCTATACTATAAGCAACATAGCAGTCTGTGCCCTTTACAGCTTCGTTGGCAATATCTATGCCTGCAATGATAATTTTCTTAACTTCATCGAAACTTCTATAGAGGGTATAGGGGTTAGCCGCAAATGTGTTGGTTCGAATTAACTTAGCCCCAGCCTCTATGTAAGCTCTATGTATGTCCAGTATCAAACCCGGTTTGCTGATATTGGCTGGCTCTGATAGCGTATAGTGCCCCTCTGTCAACTCCGCAAAATAGGTACCCATTGCACCATCCATAAGCAGTACTTGTTCTTTTATATAATCTTTGATCATCATTTTTTCTCATCCTCACTTATCGGATGCATATTCTGCAATATAATTTCGCCTTGGTCGTTGAGTACCAATGTCGCACTTTTCTTTTCTCCTGTTTGAGGCAATGTTAAATAATAAGGCTTGATTGCTTTGTCTTTTAAGAGTTGTTCCACAATAGAGGGCTCCAATGTCTTACCATATTTTTCTAATGTATTTTTCCATAGGGTCATTTTACAACCGTTGCGCCAATTGGAACAATAGAAAGATTTGGAGTTTTCACTGATTTTACCATCTGGGCATAATGGACAATCTCCTAGTATCGGACCTTTGGGTGTGAAGATTTTTTTGCCTTTGCTTTTGTCTTGTTCAAAGACAACCTTTCCACTGGTTTTATTGGCTGAGCCTACTAAGTAAATGACAAATTTATGGATGCTGTTCATGAATTTATCCGGATCTAGTTCGCCTTTTGCAATCTTCGTTAGGCCCTTTTCCCATTTGCCTGTGGTAATGGGTGATTTAAGCTCTTCGGGCACAATCTCGATGAGTTTAATTCCTTTAGGTGTTGGGTATAGAGACTTGCCTTTTCTGGTAATATACTTGACTTGAATCAAGCGTTCAATAATGCCAGCCCGTGTTGCCGGTGTCCCGAATCCGGACTCCTTTAGCTGTTCCTTAAGATCGTCCTCTTCTATGAACCGGCCTGCATTTTCCATAGCACTTAGAAGGGTGGCTTCATTGTAGTGTTTTGGTGGTGATGTTTTCTTAATGAGAACTTCTGAACCGACCACATCCACTTCTTCTTTTTTCTTAAGATCCGGCAGTTCAACATCGTTGTTGTCTTTATCACTCTTATATAAACTTTTCCATCCGTTTTGTGTGATGACTTTGCCTTTGGAAACAAAGCTGTCTTCAGCCACATGGATGATCATCTCTGTGGAATTAAACAAATGATCTTCATAAAAAACCGCTATAAAGCGCTTCACAATAAGATTGTATATTTTTTGTTGATCGGCGGATAGACTTTTTAGATTCGGTGTTACATTGGTAGGTATAATGGCATGATGATCGGTGATCTTGGTGTTATCAATGATTCTTTTTGAAAATTTAATCTCTTTGGCTAATACAGGTGCTAAAGCCTTGTTATAAGGCTCTACGTTAATCTTGTGTAGGGTCTTTTTGACTTGATCTTTCATATCATCACTTAAGTACCGACTATCCGTTCTTGGATAGGTAATCATCTTACTACGTTCATACAGGCTTTGAGCAATGGTTAGAACCATCTGTGCGGTAAATCCGTAATACCGGTTACCATCGCGTTGTAACTCTGTCAAGTCATAGAGTAAGGGTGGTAACAATTTGTTTTTCTTATGGGTGACTTTGGTGACAACGCCTTTTTCCCCCACGATTCTTTCTGCGATGGCTTCAGCTTGTTCTTTTTTTAGGATCTTGGTCTCACTGACCTTATCTTCAAACCAGATGCCTTTGAATGGGCCATAATCAGCTTGCACCTCAAAGTAGTCCTGAGGTACAAAGTCCTCAATCTCCTTATAGCGATTAACAATGAGTGCCAATGTGGGTGTTTGTACCCTTCCGATACTTAGAAGTACATCATTTTTGGTGGTATAGGCTCTTGTAGCGTTAATACCCACCAACCAGTCCGATTCTGACCTGCATTTTGCTGAATGGTACAAATGATCGTATGCTTTTCCGTCTTTTAGTTTGGCAAAGCCTTCTTTTATGGCTTCATCTGTCATAGAAGAAATCCATAATCTCTTAAATGGCTTTTGAGACTTAGTATAACTATAGATGTATCTGAAAATCAATTCTCCTTCACGTCCACTGTCTGTAGCACAAATAAGTGCCGCCACATCATTTCTCTTCACCAGTTGTGTGATGATGCTTAATTGCTTGACGGTTTTATCATAGGGCTTGATTTGTATGGTTTCAGGTATGATGGGTAGTGTCTGATATGCCCATTTTTTGTACTTTTCATGATAATCTTCCGGTTCGGCAAGGGTAATCAGATGACCAATGGCCCAGGTGATGATATAATCTTGTCCTTCTATAAACCCATCTCTTTTTGATGTACATCCAAGTACTTCGGCTATATCCCTTGCTACAGAAGGCTTTTCTGCTATGATCAGTTCTTTACCCATATTGTGTTCCTCATTTCAAACTTACTTTTTGCTCATTTCCACTTTACAGAATTATATCACAGCACAAGGGGTGGTACAAATAGAATGGCTTAAATCGGAAAACAAAAAATAAATGCTAGGCTGTGATACGACCTAACATTTAATCTTTAAATTATTATTGCTTAACATCATTTACATACGCTTATAGGGTACCTTTTTCAATACGTTCTTTTAAATCCAATACCTTTTCCTTAATCATATCTCTTGTAGCTCTAAAACCTTCAATCGGTCCACCTGAAGGATCTTCAAGTCCCCAGTCTTCTCTATGACTACAAGGAAGGTATGGACATTCAACGCCACAGCCCATAGTTATAAGTATATCTATATCCGGAATGTCGGATAGGAGCTTAAGTTTATGGTCGCTCATATCAATGCCGATTTCTTCCATAACCGTTACTGCACCCGGTTTAACTTCATGGTAATGCTCCGTACCTGCAGAATAGGATTCAAAAATACCTTGACCTATACTTTTTCCAAATCCTTCAGCCATCTGCGACCTACAGGAATTATGTATGCAAACAAACGCTACTTTTTTCATGATTTTCACTCCTTATGTATGTTACGCTATTAAGGTTCATAATTGTTTTCTAATAGACCCATCATAAACACTTTTAGCCTTCACGTCAACCTTTCAAATGAGATTTGACAATATTTTACATACGTTTAACCTTACAACTGAAAAGTCAAAACTGAGCTTAATTAGTTCTTTTTAGATTTTTTGTGCTCATACATATTATTATCCGCAACTTGTAGCACTTCTTCAAAATCTTTACCATCTGTGGGGTAGACACCCATTCCTATACTTGAGGCAATCCAAACGTCATGGTCTTTGATTCTGAATTCATCATGAAACATTTCCAATATCCTATTACCGGCATTCTCAAGTACAGTTGCATCTTCTATCATCGGAAAAATAATTAAGAACTCATCCCCACCAATTCGAAAAACCGCTTCGTTGGTTCTGACGACCTTCCTTAAAATCCTAGCCGTTTCAATGAGCACTTCATCACCAATGCCATGACCATAAGTGTCATTAATATTCTTAAAATTATCTAAATCCAACAGCAGTAGCCCAACCAGAGCCTTTCTTCTTTCTGCTGCTGAAATGATAAGTTCTTGATAATCGTTCAAAAAATGTCGATTAAGCAGCCCCGTAAGACTATCATGTATAGAGTTATGCTTGATTCTATAATTGGTTTTCAAAGAATAATAAGATAGGAAACCAACGATCATTGAAGCCAAAAGACTTGCTACACCCACTATAATATGCGTGGCTCCAAAATGACTCCAACCTGTAATTGGAGTTACCTCCACTTTCCAATTCATCAACGAGGGACTAATGACAAAGACTAACGGATCCTTCATGGGATTTTCGTCATAACTATAAAAGGAATCTTCTTTGGCATTATATATCCGAATATTCAAAGATGTTTTTTCAGCAAGTGCATCTATCGCTTCATAGATGCGTGCAGCTTCCAAGACAATGCTCACCTGTCCCCAGTAACCGGTGTCTTCTCTTACAACAGGCACTCTGACAACAAAGCCTTCGCCACCTTGTACCAACTGCATGGGGCCTTGAAATGTTTTTTTCAATGTTTTTTTCGTTTCTAGAACCATTTGCTTCTGACTCTCAATGGTCGCAAGATCAACACCTAAGGTACTTTCATTCCCCTCAAGTGGGTAATTGCTAACAATGGTGGTATCCATAATCGTACCAATATTACGAATATATACTTCTCGGTTTTCGACTAAAGACGATAGATAGTTAGGTGACTGACGCCAGTCGAGCCCGCACTCTGTTTTGAGGTAAGCTACATAGCCATTTAATAGATAAATATTGGTATAGATTCTATTTTCCAACTCTGTTTGAAAAACCATATAGCTTTTAGTGGTTTCAAGTATCTCATCTTGTAGTCTCTGTTCATGATAATTCTGTATAATGGATACCAGTATTAAGAAAGCACTAAAGCCCACGATGCTTGAAATCAATATGGTTTTTTATTGGAGAATTCAGGAACCCACCGTCCCATAGGATCACTTCCTTGATATTAAAGAGGCTTACTAAGTATGAATGTCATCTCTATTACGACTACTTATATTGTACCACGTTAGCACCATCACTGGAAAGCTTTATCCTGTTACATTAAAAAATTATTCCTATTTTTGGGTGAGGCGATCTACATGGTCACCTCTTGACATATCCACTTCAAATCCGACAGATTGGATGCGTCTTTCAATACACCCTCTACAATGAGCCGCTTCATCACCTGTACAAATCTTACCATCATATAGCAGATACTTATCTCGCACATTGGTAGGTGATAAGTTCGGCATAACAACATTACCACCAGCTTGAAGACCTCTCTCCCTACCTTTAGGATCCAATGAACCAAGAGCTGTTGTTGCCGGTAACAAGACCTTAGGTAACAACAGCCTTACAAGAGAAAGCATAATGCAAGTTGTCTCTAATGTGCCCGAATTAGCACCCGCTAAGGGTGTATCTTGTTGAGGAATAAATGGCCCAATACCTACCATATGTGGCTGTAGTTTTTTAAGGAAGAGTAAATCCTTAACATAATCTTCATTGCCTTGTCCCGGTAAGCCTACCATGAATCCTGCACCTACTTGAAAACCAATCTCTTTAAGATCTTGAAGACACCTTATACGTGCTTCATAGGACATATCCGGGTGTAGTTTCTCATATAGGGTCTTGGTATTGGTTTCGTGCCTCAGTAAATATCGGTCTGCCCCGGCATCTTTATAGCGCCTATAGCTCTCTTTTGATTTTTCTCCTATGGAAAGTGTAATGGCGCAATCCGGATGGTTCGATTTGATTGCTTTAACCAGAGTGACAATATCTTCATCCGTATAGAATGGATCTTCGCCGCCTTGAAGAACAAAGGTTCTATAACCAAGTTCATGACCTTCTCTACAACATTTAAGTATTGTTTCTGTGTCCAGCCGATAACGATCAGCATTTTTGTTATCTCTTCTAATACCGCAATACATACAGTTACTTTTACAGTAGTTGGTGAATTCAATAAGCCCTCTCATAAATACCTTGTTTCCATATACTGAAAGTCTTTTTTCATGAGCACGTAGATGAAGATAGGCAGTACTCTCTTCATCTACATTGTTCAGTAACCTCAATAATTCATCACCAGTTGCTTCACTTGTATTATATATTTGATCAATAATATTTTTCATTATGCCATCCTTTCGTGAAAGCTTTCACAATATCATCTATCATACCACATTCCTATTAAAAATTATGTGAATTTATTGTGAATAATATTAGCTTAGCTTCTTAAATGTTCTTTTTCTTTGTGTTTACCTTATGTACATCTAAGGTTATAATGTTTTATAACATGACTCTTTAATACTAATAGAAAGGATTTTATAATGACACCTATCAAAAAGTTCTACAGGCAGCAAAGCAATACTATTATTCAAAACCTTGAAAGAAGAAATATGAAGGGTTACTATTGTGAAACCAAATCTGAAGCCATTGATCTTACTATGTCTTTAATGGAAGAAGGAAGCAAAGTGTCTTTTGGGGGCTCAATGACTTTAGAGGAACTGGGTCTTCTTGATAAAATCACACAAGGTTCTTATGAACTCCTTGACAGAAGACAAGCAACTTCACCTGAGGAAGTCCGTTCCATCTATTTAAAAGCCTTTGATAGCGATACATATCTTATGAGTTCTAATGCTCTATCCCTAGACGGTCACCTTGTCAATATCGATGGCAATGGGAATCGTGTTGCTGCTCTTATTTATGGTCCAAAACAGGTTATCGTTATTTGTGGTATGAATAAAGTGGCTACCGACTTAGATGAAGCCATAAGCCGTGTTAAGAATTTTGCTGCACCACCAAACACCCAACGACTATCCAAAAATACACCTTGTTCAAAAACCGGATTCTGTCATGATTGTCAGGTGGATGACTGTATTTGTTCCAATATTGTTATAACCAGGCGTTCCGGCAAAGAAAACCGAATCAAAGTCATTCTAGTAGGTGAAATACTCGGATATTAAACAAACCCTCCTTAATATTAAGGAGGGTTTGTTTTACATGGATGTGATTTTTTTATTGTCTTGAATACCTCTTAATATGCCGTATTCCAAACGTTTAAGCAGTAGTTCATAAGATTCCCACCGAATAAATTCTGTGACAGAAAAGACCTCACCAAGTTCTATATTATGTACTTTCCCAATGTCTTTGATTTGTTCTTCCAACTTTTTGATGACCAACATGGCATCATCTTTCAACGTGTTAGGGAGCAAAATCAATAATTTATCCACTCTATATAACCCAACACAATCCGTTATTCTCAAACTGTCTTTAAGGGCCTTTTCAAATAAAGTCATCATGTTGTTCATAGTCGCATCCTCAGTTTGGTTATAATTAACATGTACCATACAAGTGGTTAAGTTTTGCTGATACCTATTGGCTCTAGAACATTCTCTATCCAATTGCATGAAAATAGATGCTTCTTCATCTTCAACAAGTAAGTCACTTAATAGCAAAGAATTGATTTTACCATACTGATCCTGGTATTTTGATATAAATGCTTCAATTAATTTAACAATCCTATGATCGATTGGGTCAAGGTCATCTACTAAGCTAACCATCATTTCAAACAATCCCAAGTCTTCTTTAAACAAGTTTTTGTTCTTTACCAGTACACTCTTGATTGATTCATTCATTAAATCGCCCCCAAATCTGCTTGTCCTACACTTTTAATTATCTCACAATTATCAAAAGTGTCAACCACTTCTATAACTTTGCCAAATGCATGTGGATGGACTTTATGCAATAAAACAAGGCTGTCTCGGTTATAAGACAGCCTTGTTTGTATGTGATATTATGTATTCGTTATTGGTCTTGTTATTATCTTTTAGTATAATGGGTATTTGTCCACAAGTTCTTTGACCATAGCTACGATTTTATCTCTATTGGTATCTATATCTTTTAATGTCAGTTCAATAATCTCAGCAATCACATCCATGTCTTTAGCTGTCATCCCTCTTGTAGTTACAGCTGGGGTTCCAAGACGTATGCCACTGGTTACAAAGGGGCTCTCAGGGTCATAAGGTATTGTATTCTTATTACAAGTTACACCGACTTCATCTAAAAGATGCTCTGCTACTTTGCCTGTCATTTTTATATTTTGTAGATCCACCAACATCAGATGATTATCCGTACCACCGGATACAATATCGAAGCCTCTTTTAATCAATGCTTCTGATAATGCTGCAGCATTTATAACCACTTGTTTCTGATAATTCTTAAACTCCTCTGTCATGACTTCTTTGAAGTTAACAGCTTTTGCAGCAATCACGTGCATTAATGGGCCACCTTGTATACCAGGAAAAATTGCTTTATCTATGATTTTAGCATATTTTTCTTTACATAGAATCATACCACCTCTTGGACCCCTTAGTGTCTTATGGGTAGTTGTGGTAACAAAATCAGCATAAGGTACCGGATTTGGATGAAGCCCTGCTGCAACCAAACCTGCTATATGTGCCATATCCACCATAAGATAGGCATCAACTGCATCTGCAACTTCTCTAAATTTGGCAAAATCAATGGTTCTCGCATAGGCACTTGCGCCTGCTATAATAAGCTTTGGCTTTTCTTCTAAGGCAATTGCCATTAAAGCTTCATAGTCAATAAAACCTTCCTTATTAACACCGTATGGAATGATTTTATAGTGTTTACCCGACATATTTACAGGACTTCCGTGCGTTAAGTGACCACCGTGGGATAGATTCATACCCATCACCTTGTCACCTGGATCCAACACGCCGAAGAAAACCGCCATATTAGCCTGAGCACCTGAATGTGGTTGAACATTGGCATGCTCTGCTCCAAAAATCTCCTTAGCGCGACTGATGGCCAATTCTTCAGCCATATCAACAAATTGACATCCGCCATAATATCTTCTTCCCGGATAACCTTCTGCATATTTATTCGTCAAAGGACTACCCATCGCTGCCATAACGGCCTTAGATACAAAATTCTCGGATGCAATTAACTCAATATTATTTCTTTGTCTGTTCAGCTCAAGTTCCATGGCCTCTGCCAATTGAGGATCAGCTTTTCTTACTTCATCAAATGAATACATGTGATTATTCCTCCATTATTCGTGAATGTACTTGGTTATCCTGATTGTCGTTCCATGACTTCTACCCATTATTTAGTGGTATTATATCATATGGTTTTCTAGAATGGAATCATGAAATCATAAAAACATTGATCTTATGCAGAATTAAATTCTATTTTTGACATAGTGGACCCCTTCATAGTAAAATGATTGCAGACATTTTAATCCCTTAATAATCGTCAAGTGTCCAATCAAATAATGTTTATATGTTTATATGGTTATAGATTCAAAACTAAGTTTCACTAAATTCATATACAATATATATGAATAAATATTTATTTCTCATAGGTGGTTAGAATAGGAGGTGAAGGATGGATTCAAAAAAATTAATGAACTTTTCTCTGACAGTTGGAGAGGTCATGTTAAAAAATGGTGCCGAGACATACCGTGTTGAAGACACCATCAATCGTATCTTAAAAACATCTGATTACAAAGGCATCGAATCTTTTGTAACGCCAACAGGGATTTTTGCAACTTTAGAAGATGAAGACCGTGATCATATGACATATATACGGCGGGTTAATAATCGTGGCATTAACCTATATCGTATCGAACTTGCCAATGCCATTTCCAGAGATTATTGCAATCAAACCATCACTTTAAAGGATGCACATGACGCTATTTTAAAGGCGGCTCATGAGCCTGCCTACAGTAGGAAATTCATAGTCGTTTCCATTGGACTTGCTTCCGGTTTGTTCGCTATCGTTCTTGGCGGTAGCCTTCAAGATGCTATAGCTACATCGGTCGCCGGACTAGCACTTGGACTGTTTCAAGTGACCATGCAGCACTTTGGTGTCTCCAAATTCTTCATTGATATCATTGGTAGCTTTATGACTTCATGGGTAGCTTTATTTTTCCTCTATGCTCTAGGTTTTGGTGATAGCTTGGATCTTATTATTATCAGTTCTATTATGCCACTCGTTCCAGGTGTTGCTATTACCAATGCCGTTCGAGACACCATTCATGGCGATCTTGTCTCAGGTGCGTCAAGAATCTTGGATGCCTTCATAGTAGCAGCTTCTATCGCAGCAGGTGTTGGTATTGCTCTATCTATCTTCAATTCCATTTACGGAGGTATCGTCTTATGATGATTCAAGTTGTTGCCGCTTATTTTGTTACTATTTTTTTTGCTATCATGTTTAATACATCAAAAAACCAACTGCTTATATCCGGACTCGTCGGCGCAGTTGGTTGGTGGGGCTATTTAATCGTCATTCATTCAAATTATTCTAGTGTTACTGCTAGTTTTATCGGTGCCTTTTTGGTCAGTCTACTTGCCAATCTTTTTTCAAAAATACGCAAATCACCCGTTACCATATTCCAAATACCCGGCATTATACCTTTAGTACCTGGTATGGGCATGTACAAGACACTCTATGCGGTCATTGAAGAAGATTACAACTTAGTGGCCAAACACCTTTTTGAAACGTTACAAATTGCCGGTAGTATCGCTGTTGCCATGATGATAATATTTTCTTTGAGTACAATTTTTGATCAGCATATAGCAAAGAAAACTTAATCCGTATGCTTTTTGACAATATCACTGGCTATCGGTCTGAATTTTCTTGTATGAAACTTGACTTCATTCTTTCTAATAATCAGAAATGTTATTGCTAAAAACGCAAATCCAAAAAGAAGACTCATGATTTCCACATTAACACTTAACTGATTGCCTATGACATAGCCTGCTCCTAGACCAATAAGTAGACCAAAAAGCGGTATAATATACATAATAATGACCGCTAGAAGAAAATTGCTTTCTTCTAAACTAATATCCACTAAGTCACCTACATCAGCTTGGCAAAGGTTCTCTGCTTCAAGAATCATTTCTTCAGTTTCAACGCCTGCCATACATGCATTACAATGATCACAGGCATCATGCCGTTGTAACTTAACACTTACTAGATTTCCCACAACTTCTGTTACTTGTCCGATTTCTGCCATACTATCACCTACCGTTTCTGAAGACGTATGAATTGTTGTGTTACTTTATCTTATATTCATATTTTATCATGTTATGGCCGATACGTCCATCTTGGTTAAGTGTCAAACTGTATAATTGATTCTAATTACATCTAATAACCCCCGATAAATCTCTCTTCTTCTAACCATGCCTTCAATGATAAAAAGTCTTTCGCATAGCCGTCTGCGCCTAAATCTTTCCATCTATCTTGTTCATACAAAAAGGCCTGCCCACCTACTATGATCTTTAAGGATTTTAGGCCTGGGTCTCTTTTTATAACCTCTATCAGATTCTTCATGCCGTCTAAATGATAGGACATGGTTGCTGATAAAGCCAATATATCTACCTTTTTGTTTTTTAACATCTTAATCACACTATCCGTTGGTACGCTGGTACCAATATAATACGATGTGATCCCTAATAATGAAAAATATTCTGAAATCATCCGCATCCCGATTGTATGTGGTTCCGAATTAAAAGACATACATAAAGAGCGATGCTTGCCTTTGGGTACTTCTCCAGTTATGGTGGACATCATTGAAAGTATTTTATGAACCACCTGTGTTGCAAAGTGTTCAACCGCCACATTCACTTGACCTCTTTCCCACATTTGTCCAATCTCAACTAAGACTTTTAATAGAATATCTTCATATATAATGGATATATTTTCCTTTGATGGGTTTAGCTGCCATATTCTGTATAGTGCTTCTTGCTCATTACCTTCAATCAAGCATTTTTTTAATTCTTCATTAAATATGCTCAAATCAAGAGCCTCTGATTCTAGCGCTGTATTAACAACCTGATGACCCATCAATTGATCAATCGAAACATTGAGTACTTCTCCAATACGCTTTAGAAGTTCTCCCGTTGGAAATCTTACACCTTTTTCATAATTGGCTATTGTGGTTTGTCCTATACCTAACTTGTCACCTAAGTCTTTTTGGTTCATATTCAGTTGTGTTCTAATTCTTTTTAGATTATCACCAAATGATGTCATCATTATCACCTCTTAAGTAATTATATCACGGTATGTAATAAATGTCATGATAATTATTCGTAATACACTGTAACAACTGGACGGATTACTATAACAAAGGGTATAATAATGTCTAAGGTGTCAAAATGATAGAGTTGAACTTTGACATATAATATAAAATACTGACATTTTTACAAGGGGAGACAAACATGGATAATTATACCGAGTTTATGGATCATTTGCTCGTGGAGACTATGAAGCATAATGCTACAGATTTGCATCTTTGTGCCGGTAGTAAGCCACTCATACGTGTTAACTCTAGGTTAAAGGCAATTGAAAACACCGATATCCTAAAGCCTGAAACAATGCGTCAAATTGTAAATCTCTATCTAAATGAAAAACAGATTGAGCTTTTAAATGAGAAAAAAAACCTGGATATGTCATATTCAAAGAGAGATCTCGGCAGATTTCGCTGTAATTTTTATTTACAAAGAGGTACCTTTGCACTGGCAATACGTTCTCTCCCCCTTGTGATTCCCGACTTGGAAGCCCTTGGATTACCTAGTATCGCTTCTGATTTTCTAGAGAAAAATAAAGGGCTAGTTCTAATAACCGGTTCTACAGGTAGCGGTAAATCCACCACTTTGGCCAGCATGATTAAGATGATCAATGAACGCTATCATTATCACATCACCACCATTGAAGACCCCGTAGAATATTTGCACAAACATGAAAAAAGTATGGTCACACAAAAAGAAATCGGTAGTGATGCCCTTTCCTTTTCAGGAGCTCTAAAATCAGCATTAAGAGAAGATCCGGATGTTATAATGCTCGGAGAAATGCGTGATATGGACACCATCTCTATTGCTTTGACTGCTGCTGAAACGGGACACTTGGTATTATCTACTTTGCACACCAATGGTGCTGTAAAGGCTGTCGATCGAATACTTGATGCTTTTCCCACTGAACAACAAAATCAAGTAAAAAGTCAGTTGGCAACTGTTCTTGAAGGTGTTATCTCCCAGCAACTGGTGCCCAGGAAAGATCACAATGGTCTTGTTCTCGCTAGTGAAATCATGGCCGTTACACCTGCCGTACGTAACCTCATTCGTGAGGGTAAACAATATCAGATTAACAACCTCATTCAAAATGGTATGAGTCAGGGCATGCGTTCCCTAGAGCGTAATCTTGTACAGCTTTGTCAAGATAACATCATTGATTATCAGGAAGCTCGGCTAAGAGCTCAAGATATTCAGTTGTTTGACGCTTATTTTGATGTTCTAACCTAGATGACAATATTCTACAATCCAACAAAAGCGAAGGAGAAATTCACGTGGCCAAAATAAAGCATAAATTGCCAAAAGAAGAGATTATTATTTTTACACGTCAGCTGGCTCTGGTCATCGACTCAGATGTTTCCTTGTATGAAGGCCTTGAGATGATCAAAAATAAATCTGACCATCCGAATCTAATTATAATTCTAGAAGATATGTTGTCGGGTATTAAGACCGGGCGTTCTCTTGGTGATGTCATACAGGATCACGAAGCCTCTTTTTCATCTTTCATCACCAATATGGTGGATGTCGGAGAAAAAAGTGGCGATTTAACGAGCACCTTAAACCAAGTTGCAGATGCTTACGAAAAGGAACTCGAAGCTTCAGCTCGAGTGAAGTCTGCTGTTACCTATCCTATTATTCTCTCCGTCTTAATGTTTGGTGTTATTTTACTTCTCGTCCTTCAAGTTCTCCCTATGTTTAATGAGATCTTAACTTCCCTTGGCGGTGAGATGCCTACACTAACAAAAGGTATCATGTCTATAAGTTTTTTTATTGGTGATTATATTCTGATATTCTTCGGCATAATGCTAAGCGCTTTAGTTTTCTTCTACTACTATAAAAATACCCCTGCCGGCCGCAACTTTTTCGATCGACTTAAGTTTAAGCTTCCGGTTATTAAAGATATCTATGCTTCTTTGACCGCCGTTCGGTTTGCAAGAAACCTTGCAGTACTTATTAGAAGCGGTATTAGTATTAGCATCGGTATAAAAATGATTAAGCCTATTATGAATAACTTATATGTGGAATCTAAGATGGATACTGCCATATCAGATTTAAACAGCGGAAAACCTTTTGACAAAGTTATCGAAGATTTAAAGCTTTTCCCATGGGTACTCATCAAACTCTTTTCTGTAGCTCAAAGCACAGGACATATGGATACCATGCTTGATAAAGCAGCCCTTGTAATGGAAAAAGAAACAGATGCAAGATTAGATCGACTTACGACGGTCATCGAACCAATTTTGATTATCATACTCTCTCTCATTGTTGGGATTATGCTTATATCCGTAATACTACCTATTGTTAGTATCATGGACTCTATCGGATAGGATGGTGATGATGTGAAACGAGATTTTACGCTTAACATATGGGCTCAAATTATAACTTTACCTTTTATATTTATTATGATTTTTCTCCTAGCCGGTCGTCTTTCATCATACGATGCTACCTATGCAAATTTGAACAAAACCGCACTTGAAGAGACAGTCATGAAATATGTTATCCAATGTTACGCTTCAGAAGGTAGCTACCCTCCTCATCTTGAGTATTTATCAGAACATTACGGTCTGATTCTGGATAATGAACATTATATATATGACTATGAGATTTTTGCTTCCAACATCATGCCTAACATTACCATTCTTGATAAGCTTACACCTGATATCGACCAGTAAAGGAGACCCTATGTCAAAAAGAAAGATTAATATCTCCGTTGAATCCATTATGGTCATCCTACTAATGATTGTTTTTGCCGTATCCATATCCGTACTTATATATCAAGGTAGTCAAACCTATAAAACCATTTTAAGCGATAAAGAAACCGCTGAAAACAATCGGATTGCCTTCTCTTATATTAATATGAAAATTAAGCAAAATGATACTGAAGGTGCTATTTATATAGATCATTTTCCGACAATACTTGATGATGTCTTGGTTATCTCACATCATGGCCAAGAAAAAGGGTTAATGACCTATATCTTCTTCCATGAAGGCGCACTATGGGAATGCTATACCGATGGTGACTTAGATCTAACGATAAGTTCCAAAATCATTGATATCGATGGCCAACTTATTTTCTCAAAAGATGACAACAAAGGACAGATTATTGCATCACTTTTCAAACAACCGAATGACCAAAATCCAACCCGGATGTTTGCTACCTTAAGAACACATTAAATAAAGGAGTTGAACACAAATGAAAAAGTTTGTTGGTAGAGAACAAGGCTTTACTTTAATCGAAATCATCATCTCCATAGCTCTATTAAGCGTTGTAAGTGTGATTGTCTTAAGGCTTTTTGTTCTATCTTATACCATCAATGAAGATGCAAAGATTTCCGATGGGGCAAATACTCTGATAGTCAATCAACTGGAAACCATGAAAACATATAACCATCTTGATACATTCTTAAATGCATACAACTGGCTTGATGTGACACCAAATAAGATTCAAGGTCAATTGTTTTACGACGATACATTTAGTCCTATTGACAAGGAAAGTCGTTTTACACTTCATTGGTCCATGGTGAAGAACGCTTCTATTTCCGGTCTCTACCATATTTCTACTCATATAATTGATACAACAACCAATGAAACCTTAACTGCTTATACGACACAACACTATTTCAAACACAAGGAGTAGGCTTATGATTGTTCATCCTTATTACAAACATCAAGAAGGTTCCAGTTCCATACTGGTTATCATACTCATGGTCGTTATGATGGTTTTTGGATTGGCCGTGCTTACAACCTCACTCTCCAATCAACGTTTGGCAGAAAAAAAACAGGATTGGCTTCATGACTATTATAATCTAGAAGGTTTGGTTGAAGAGAAGATCGGAGAAATCGATCATATCTTACTGAGTGTGCAAGATGAAGCCATGAATTATATGATGGGTGATCCTTATTCTTTGGATTATAATCGTGATGCTCATTTTGAAGCATTAACGAAGCAACAAATTTTCTCCTATATTTATATGGAACTACTAAAAGAACGTCTAAGTCATTCCATAAAAGGGGACAAATCTTTGGCTTTGTATATGACCGATTATGATATTAATGCTATTTATAACGGATATGCCTTGATGCCAAGCTACATTGAATTCGATTCATACCATTTAGAGGGCGACTATCCAAAACATATAACCGTAAGACTAGCATTACTACCGCCAAACCCTGATAATCTAAAAGAAAACTTCCAACTTATCGACCGTTATGATATTACCAGCTATTATCAATGGCAGGATGCTTTTCAATATGATGACGTCTTTGAGTTTGAGGATGTTTTTGATGAACCTGACTCTGAATTACTTGAGGCGGTTCCCTCAAACCCTTTTGAAGATCCGAACCAACCACTTCCATGATTGACATTTAATATTAATTGATATATGATATATGAGGTTTGATACATAACGTATGGCACTGTGTGTCGTACGTTTTTGTGAGTTTGTAAGTAAATAACAGGCAATGAAATTGGAGGATTTACAATGATTACAACGGATAACGTGAGTTTAAGCTTTAGCGACAAGCAACTTTTCAAAAATATAAACCTTAAATTCACCCATGGCAATTGTTATGGTGTCATAGGTGCAAATGGATCTGGTAAATCCACCTTCTTAAAAATACTTTCCGGTGATATTGAAGCAACAACCGGTGATATTGCTATTACCAAAGGCGAGCGGATTGCTGTTTTAAAGCAAGACCACTACGCCCACGACGAGGATACTGTGCTAGATACTGTTATCATGGGTCATGAAAGACTGTATAGCATCATCCATGAGAAAGATGCCCTTTATGCAAAAGAGGATTTCACCGAAGAGGACGGTATCAAGTCTGCTGAATTAGAAGGTGAATTTGCTGAACTCGGCGGCTGGGAAGCAGAATATGACGCTGAAAAGCTATTAATCGGTCTTGATATTCCTAAGGATCTTCATGGTAAATTCATGAAAGATCTAACGGGCGCTCAAAAAGTTAAGGTTCTTTTGGCTCAAGCTCTTTTTGGTAACCCACACATTCTGCTCCTTGATGAGCCTACCAACCACTTGGATTTTAAATCCATCATGTGGCTGGAAGAATTCTTGATTAACTACGATAATACGGTTATTGTTGTATCTCATGATCGACATTTCCTTAATAATGTATGTACGCATATTGTAGATATTGACTTTGGTAAAGCGAAGATGTATGTGGGTAACTATGATTTCTGGAAAGAATCCAGCGAGCTGATGCTTCGACTGATTAATGACCAAAATAAAAAGGCTGAAGACAAGATTGCCGAACTCAAGTCTTTTATTGCTCGTTTTAGTTCAAATGCTTCTAAAGCCAAGCAAGCGACTTCTCGTAAGAAAATGTTAGATAAGATTAATATAGAGGATATTCAACCTTCCTCCAGAAGGTATCCTTTTGTCGGGTTTATACCTGACCGTGAAGTTGGCAAGGACATTCTTCGTGTTGAAGGCATTAGTAAGACCGTTGACGGTGTCAAAGTCTTGAATAATGTCACTTTTATTATCAATAAAGATGATAAAATTGTTTTCTTGAGTGATAACGAGATTGCACGCACCACTTTGTTCCAGATTCTTATGGGAGAGATTGAGCCTGATGAAGGTACTTTCACTTGGGGTGTTACGACGACAACTGCTTATTTACCAAAAGACAATGGTAAATTCTTTAATGGTGTTGAACTGAATTTGGTTGAATGGTTACGCCAATACTCCAAAGACGATGACGAATCTTATATTCGTGGTTTCTTAGGAAAAATGTTGTTTTCCGGTGAAGAGGCTCTAAAAAAAGCCCACGTTCTATCCGGTGGTGAGAAAGTACGCTGTATGCTTTCTCGTATGATGCTCTCTGGGGCTAATGTTATTGTTCTTGATGAACCGACCAACCACTTGGACCTAGAATCTATTACGGCTGTTAATGATGGATTAATTGCTTACAGGGGTAATGTACTCTTCTCCTCTCATGACCACAAGTTTATTGAAACTGTGGCTAATCGTATAATTGAACTGACGCCAAATGGTATTGTGGATCGTATGATGGAATTTGATGAGTGGTTGGCTAATGATGAGTTGCAGGAGACGATCAAAGGTATGTATGAGTAGGGTTGCTTTTAAGAATTTCTTATAAATAGGTCCTATGAAAACCCCTCCACTGTATGTATGATTACGGTCTCCAATTGGTGCATCCATGCACCAAAAGTCGACGGTCTGCATCCATGCAGACTTGCTTAAATCATACACACAGTTCCAGGAACTTCATAGTCGATGTTGGTAGTACTATTAGTTATGAACTATGAAACTTGTAGCGCTTTTGAAAATCTTTTAGGATTTTTATAGTCGATGTTGGTCATGCTTAAAACCTATAATTAAAAGCAGTAAGTGTTTAGGAAAACAAACACTTACTGCTTTTTTATTCTCTAAGAAAGACAATGCTATGTTAACTATCAAGGAAGTTTCCTGTCGAATCATTCAGAAATATGAGCAAAACTCATAGCGAAGCGAAGCTTCTTTTCTTGTATTTGAGGACGGAGTAGGTACTTTTTTTATTGGCGGTTGTTTAGGCCTGTGTTTATGGCTTCTTTGAGTTTAGTGTTGATCTCGACAGGTCCAAATTGGAGTAACCGCTCTATGAGTGTTTGGGGGGTTGTTTTGAGTCCTTCGATGCCTATTTTCCACACCATGGGATTTGTCATGCAAGGCTCTATGATTATTAGCCCTACTTCGGTTACATATAATTGCTTGCCACGCATGAAGGGTGACATTTCTGTGATTTCTATTATGTCTTTTAATCTTGGATTTATGAAGCCACTTCCAAGAATAGAGTGAAGTATTATGAAGTCACCTTCCAGACGAATAAGACCTTTATCATCAAGAGAAGGTAGCCACTGTTCCATATATGTTTGATCACTTAGTTTGTTTATTATCTCTTGGTTTGGTTGGAATATGTTATGCTCATGTATATAGGCCAGTGTAGCTTCATCTAAGATATTGCTTCTGCTTAATTTCTGATTGGTACCTCTATAATGTTGGTAATTATGACCTGTGATCAATAGAGTCAGTAGTTCAAATTCTTCATTTTCTAGATTCCAATTGACACGCATTTCTTTTTTATCTTTTTCAGGTATTTCGCCTATCATCTCATCCATGATCCAAGTTCCTAGACTGCTTTCACTAATCGGATAACCAAGTGTATAACAATCTTCCTCCTTGTTCATTGACATTAATACACCTATTTCCTTTTTATGAACATAATAATGTTCACTAAATGGATCTTTGGATGCTTTTTTTATACGAATCACTTTGTCCGGTGTATGGATGGCGGTAAATACGCCTTGTAATTCTCGAATAAGTCTTGGGCTACCCTCTGCATTTCTCCAGATTGCACCATCTTCAATAAACTGATTCATCGTTTCTGTCATGCTTTTTAGATTGCTTTTTATAGAAGTAGCATCCAAATCATCTATCCTATGCATTGGTGACAGTGTGTTTAACTTTTTACCACAGACCAATGACAAGGCTATCATTTCCCTTTTATTGAGTACCAAGTACGCCATAAGTTACCTCCTCTCTACACCCAGCTACCAAGCCAACTGGCTAATTGTCTTGTACCGTCTGCAATTTTTATGAGTCCTTCTGTTGCTTGATGTCCAACATAACAGCCGGCTCTCTTAATGGCCCACGAACCTTCAGCCGGTTGCCATAATTCATCGTTGGTTTGGTACATCCCATCATAAAAGTCATCCGAGGTTACAACATCTGAAAAATCATTAGCAAATTCATCCGGATTATAGACCGCATCCGCTATGACTTCTGTGGTTTCATTGGCGACTTGCCATGCGCCCCCGTACTTACCATTGTTGAGTCGACTGGTCACATCATCCGTACCATTATATAGATCCGTAAGTTTGTCTATTATAAAATTGGCACCGCCTTGTATCGTTTTACCCGGACTGATAATGTCACCTGCTTTTGTACCACCGGCAAATATGGTGGTCAACATGTCCATAATGATGAGACCCGGTTGTTTGTCTTTATCAAATATTGCGCCTTTGATTTTATTAGACAGAAATGATTTTATACCGGCATAAACAGCATTGTCGCCTAACCCAATGTTATCAAGGGCATCCTTTGTAATACCTGCCCAGTCCATAAGTTCTGCAATTGGATTCCCTTCCGGTATGCTACCGTTCATATCCAGCAGATCCTTAACCACACCCATATAATCCCATGATTCATTGGCTGTTTGTTCAGCTGCTTTTGTAATCCAGTTTGGAATATAACCATCATAAGTCTCAAAAATTCGGTCGATTAGACCTGAGGTTAACACAAAATCTTGTGCACCACTAATGCCATCACCAATTTGGCCCGGTAAATCATATGCACCTTCCAGTATGTCTATAAAATCTTCTATGCCAACAAATACATCCGAAGTAGTACCCAAAGGTGTATCACCTATTATTTCTCCAATAAGTTGATCGATTATATCTTCTAAGTCACTTTCACTCATTGGTCCATAAGGTATATCTAGAACATTCTCGGACTCTACTTCATCCCCACCATCCGGCTGTACATATGTCTCAGAACTTGTTGTACTTTCCGGTACAGACACGACTGTTGGTGCTAAAACTTCAATCCCCTGTGACGTCATGGTACCAATCATACTGCCAATTATACTTACGATTGCCGGAATCGTGCCTGTTTGTAATGCTTCATTACGTCCTTGACCATGCCACCAATTGCTAAAGTTGCGTCCGTATTCATCCCAACCACCATCATGGGCTTGGCCTTTTGTTTCATACATTAAGAACCCATACAGACTTAATAAACCTATCATCCAGAAATTGACTTTAACACCTTTTTTCTTCAGTAAGAATAAGACAGCCAGTATGATCATCATGATTAATAAAAGATAAATACTATAAGGCCTAAAAGGTACTAAGACATAGAGCATCATACCTGCCAATAAACCACTTAAGACCGCTACAAATATGCCTTCGTTAAATTTACTTAATGCTTTATTCTTAAAAAACCATCTTTGAAAGTCACCATAACCCAGTTTCATGGCTAGGAATAATAAACCTTCATTTCTTGATGTCATAAATAGAATACAAGCAATAACGAGTAACATCAACACCATCGGGCTTTCTATGATGAGGCTTATAATGAGGGCTGTTATGAATGTAAAAAATAACAAGGGTCCTTTTATTGAACCTATTTTTTTAAAACCTTGAACAAAAAAGCCCGGTGTCTTAGCCACACTCATAAAAAAGTATTGTGGTCCCTTAATAATGCCTTTTCCAAAAAGTCGACCAAAGAAAAAATAAGTAGCCAACCAACCTCCAATACCCCAAAACAAGGTGGCATTTTTCATATTCCAATGTAACCCTAGGATTTCAGCCGCCTTGCTCGCTTCTTTTAAATAGCCGTTATTAACGACGACAACCAGATAAGCATGGAATATCCATACGATGACACCAATTAAAATGGATCTTAGGATCATTTTCGGTATCCCTTTGACAAGGGATTTTAATAGAAGTAATAATAACTGAAATAGACTTTTGGGCTCAACCATATTTTTTTTCACATACTTCAACCTCCTATCTTGTAGGAAATAAATTCCTAATGGCTTTTACTTCCAGGACCGTTATACCATTTTGGGTACCTAACCATAAATTATGGTTCTTATCTTCAAGCATAACTTTCACCTCGTACCCTGCAAGTCCTTGTTCTTCAGTCAAGTAACGCCTCTTTAACTTCGGTTCTATTATTTCTTGAACATCCTTTACAATTGTCATGCCATCATACTCAGAGCCTATCCAAAAAGACCCGTCTTTCATTTCATACAAGGATCGAATCTTCTCTCCGGATAAACCATCTTCACCTTTTGTGTAGACATCCTTAATACGCCACTCCAACACATCCTTTTCAAATTTAACCAAGCCGCCTTCATAAAAGAGTCCAACCCCCACCCATACATCACCTTTTTGATCTTGATAAATAGAAGTCACATTATTATGTGGCATACCTTCATTTGTGGAAAAGTATTGCCATTTGTTATTTAGTAAGTAACTAATACCACCACTGGGTGCTACATAATGACCAAACCATAAGCCGCCACCATCATCTTGACAGATCACATTCACCATATCATGTAACAATCCATCTCCTGCGGTTATACGACTGTATTCAAACCCATCGTATTTGGTTACACCACCCCATGTTCCTACAAAAATATTGCCCTCAGCATCCTGATATAGGCAGTTCACTCTTTTGTCCTGTAAAACATCTAAGTCTTCAAAAGTATCCTTTTTAAGATCATATAGAGTCAAGCCTCCAAAGTGGCCAATCCATAATTTTTGATTCTCATCCACAACCAAACCTTTTACTAGATCTACATTTTTGGGCAAATTAAGTTCTCTTATGACAGTGTTAGTGTCCATATCAATTTCAAAAACCCCATCACGCCCGCCTACCCAAAGTCTATCCTCATGCATAACCATGGCATTCACATCTCGAGGTGGTCTTATTGTACGTAGACCTTCAATGTCTGCTACCTTATTTTCTAAAGTTGTGAAATAGCGACCTCCTATAATGGCCAAGGCAATCACGACGAAACATATTAATAGGAATAATGCTTGTCTAGGCTTTAGTATATTCTTCATGAAACAACGACCCGTCCTCTATCTTATATATGGTATCTGCCAACAGTTTTGCTTCAGATTCTTCATGGGTTACATAGATTAATGTGGTTTTATGTTTGGTGATAAATCTATCCATTACCTCCGATATTTTTTCTTTTGAAGCTTTGTCCAAATGTGTCAAAGGTTCATCCAATAATAGTAATTGGGGCTTTGAAATCAAAGCTCTTGCTATTGCAACTCTTTTGGCTTCTCCCCCTGATAGGTTTGATGGCTTTGTATAAAGTAAGCGTCTAATGTCTAGATGGTCCATCAGTTCATTTATATAAGAATCCTGTGTTCTTATTTCATTTTTGTGTAATGGAAATAGAATGTTCTTCTTCACACTCATAAAAGGCCATAATGTGGCATTTTGAAATACCATACCTATATGTCTTTTATTCGGTGGTATCGCTCCTCTAGGTTGACTTACAATCTTATTAAACAATAGAATTTCTCCTGAATCCGGCATTTCAAGGCCTGCTATGAGTCTTAATAATGTTGTTTTACCACTTCCTGACGGACCCATTACAGCGATGCGCTCACCGGATGTTACCATCAAGTCTACGCGTTTTAATACTTCTTGATGATTATATTTTTTTTCTACAGCATTTATTCTTAAGATCGATTCTCGTTGTTTCAAGTTACACCTCGCTTTTTGTTAATATATGTACAACCATAAATCCGGTTACTAAGGCTATGCCCAATATGACTAAACATAACCCTGCAACAAGATGTGATGAACCATAATGCAAATAATTATATATCCTCATGGTCATGGTTGACGTACCCGCTGGTACCACAATCAAGGTTGCACTTAATTCCCCTATTGTTAATACAAAAACAAGTAAAAAAGAAGCCAATAGACCCGGAAACACTATTGGTACATACACTCTAAAAAATCCATGAAACCAATGCTTTTGAAAAATTTTTGCACTTTCTAGCATACTTTGATCTAGTCTCATATGTTGTACCGTCATGACCAAACAAGCAAAAGATGAAAATCGAATAAGGTTTGCTAAAATAGGCATCCATAATGTACCATATATAAAATCCATACCGACTCGGCTAAAGATAGCATTTAACCCTATACCAACTGTTGGTGCTGGTATCGCTAGTGGTAAAATTAGCAGTATCCATATTATGGTTTTAATTTTTTTACCCATTAGCACTACTTTTGATGTTACAATCGTTGCTAGTAATACAGAAAGACTGGCCGTCATCACCCCTAAAATTATGGTAAATATGACCTCGTCATAGGCTAAATAAAAAGATGTCCACAAATTACCCCATGTTTGAACCTTAATCAACAGGCTTAACAGCGGCACCACAATTTGAACTAAGACCATGCTTAAGGCAATGTATTGTAATACAATCATCCAAAAAGGTAAGCTTAGTGGCATCGCCCTTTTTGTCAGGGCTTTTCTTAGACCGGAAATTATGGTTTTGTTTTGCAAAATGAATGCCCATAATACAAATAAGGTGATGAACATCATGGGTAGCGATATTATAATAGGTAAAAAAGGTTGGTTTGTCGAACTGTATTTCGAAAAAATTTCCAAAGCATATGTGTTCACAAAAAATAATGATGGAATACTATAATCTTGAATCGTCCATATGAAGCTCATTGCAAATCCAACCAACAAGCCAGGTTTTGCCATAGGCAATAGGATCTTCACCAAAACACCTAAGTCTTTCCTATACAATTGACCCATTTCGACCATACTGTCTTCTGCAAGCATCATCCCAAATAATGCCATCATGATGCCTAAGGGTAATAGAGACATGACCATAACTAAGATACTTGCCACTTGACCTGTTATCCCCATATTATAAAGTATATCCATCCATGACAAAGCATGTACATACGAAGGCACAAAAACCATGGACATAGATACCAAAAATAGCGGTTTCATATATCTATCGAACCAAGCCTTTGAAGCTGTCCATAAAACACTGGTCGCAAAAAAAGCAACCAGCATAACCAGTATCCCTGTCGTAAAAGCATATACTAATGTTTTATAAAGCAAAACAAATTGCCTTACACTCATCATAGCCTTAACCTACTTCACAAATATTTCAGTCATATCTTGATTGACTTGATCTCTATAATTATATATCTTAGCAAAATCAATATGCATAGGGAGAATCTCTTCTGTTGACATACAAACGGATCTTAGATCTATTGGCCTTACGGGAATATGGCTCCAACCCGCTTCTATTAATGTTTTTTCCATTTTTTCACTCAGTAGATAATCCATCAACATCTTACCAGCTTCCGGATTTGGTCCATCTTTGATTAATGCAACTGTATTGGGTATCACTAAAGCACCCATATTGTCTTGGTCAGGTACGATAATTGCAACAGGTTCTCCTTTTTTTACAGCTATGCAAGCGTCATCTGTATCTGTAAGTCCAAAAGCAATCTGACCATTTACAACCATATCCCTGACAACTGAATTACCTTCAACCACTTTGACCCCGCGGTCTTTTATTTTCTCAAAAAAAGTTCTACCCTCTTTTTCACCTAAACAAGCGTACAAGGCGGCTGCATGGGTCATGGTTGTTCCAAACATTGGTTGGGCAATGGCCATCTTGTCCGGATCTCTATTTGTGTCTAAGAAATCATAAATTGAATTTGGATAGTCCTCCGGTTTTACTAAATCTGTATTGACCAGTATTATCCTGGCTCTACCTGCATAACCTGTCCACAAATTGTTAGGATCTTTATATATTGAAGGTATATCCTTGGCTGATGGTGATGCATAGGGTTCTAAAAGTTCCTCTTTAGCCAGTAAAATGGTCATAACAAACTCACCACTCCAATAGACATCTGCCTGTGGCTTGTTTTTTTCTGAAATAATTCTGTTTGCCAATCCAACCGTTTTGGTTGCTTCAACATCAAAAATAGGCTTCACCTTGATACCTGTCTCATCTTCAAAATCTTCAAGGATATCTTCTGCAAAAATCTGATCAACAGAAGTATAAATAACAACTTCTTCCTGACTATTAACTTTACACCCATTAAGTACTATTGATAATATTATCACGAGTATTATCACTTGAAGTACACGATTCAACTTTCTCATCCCCCTTTTGATACTTTTCTACTTTAATTATACAGCAAAAAAACCTAATCTTTCAAATTTTATTAAGAAAGATTAGGTTTTTTATTAATTTTTTTAAGGACGTCTTTCCTGCCGTAACAATATCTCTTCGAGATAACGAGGCTTAGCCTCTTTGTTTTACTCTAGGAAAGTCTGTTCTTTGTTAATGCGTTGAATCGTCGCATTAACGATTAAGGACGTCTTTCCTGCCGTAACAATATCTCTTCGAGATAACGAGGCTTAGCCTCTTTGTTTTACTTAAATGATTCAAATCTTCGATTGGCTTCGTCCCAATTAACAATCTCCCAGAAAGCTTGGATGTAATCCGGACGTCTGTTTTGATACTTCAAATAGTAGGCATGTTCCCATACATCTAGAATTAGAATTGGTTGCTTACCTTCACTAATTGGACTGTCTTGATTAGGGGTTGAACTGATTTCTAACTTTCCTTCTGATAAAGTTAACCAGGCCCAACCTGAGCCAAATCTTGTCGCTGCTGCTTTATTAAAGGCTTCTTTCATCGCTTCAAACGAACCAAAAGTTGCATCAATTGCTTCTGCTAAAGCACCTTTTGGATTTCCTCCGCCATCCGGCGAGAGCCCTTTCCAGAATAAGCTGTGGTTATAGAACCCGCCTCCATTGTTTCGTACAGCTGTCTGTAAATCTACAGGTAAGTTATTTAGACTTGCCAATATCTCTTCTATTGACTGATCAATCCCTTGGCCTTCTAAAGCCGCATTAAGATTATTTGTATAAGCCGCATGGTGTTTACTATGGTGGATTTCCATGGTCATGGCATCAAAATGTGGCTCTAATGCATCATAACTATATGGTAACTCCGGTAATTGAAATGACATAAACATTCCTCCTTATTATTGCTATTTCGTTTCCTATTGCATCTGTAACAAGTATATCACGCACGATTGAATTATTCAAGCATTTTGATTATGATTATTATTATCTATTAATTACGGCTTGTTCTTAGGTTATTTAAGTTACTCATATGTATCTTTTGTTTAACCACATCTTTAAATATAATGGAGCTTCCTTTCTTAAGGGCTTCAAGATAGGCGATAGTTTCCTCTAAGCAGTAGCGTTCTATGTGCAATGTATGAGAGGCAGTCATTTCTTTAGGGTTTAGAGATGTGTATATTTTCAATGTAGCAATATAGGCATCCAGATCCCAAGCTTCAACATATATTAAAGGCATTTCTAAGTTATCTCCTACAATAAGTAAACCCGTTTCTTGATCAAATACGGATATGCTATCTGTTGTATGACCCGGCGAGTGAAAAAGTAGAATACGGTCATCCCATTCTAATCTGTCTTCAAAGGTAATGTTTGGTAACACCATCTGAACATTACCCATTTGATAAGTACCGTTTTCTACTATTTGCTTCTTCCATTGGTCCTTCACCCATTGTTTACATAACCGGTGACTGACTATTTTGTTATTTTCAAACGCACAATTTCCCCAAATATGATCCCAATGAAAGTGGGTGTTGATAACCACCACTTCTTTTGTATTCATAGTTGGAAATGCTTCTATGATTGGCATCATGGCATCCGGACCGCAGAAGGTGTCGACAATATATATACGTTCTTTTTTCTCTATGACATAAACACTTGTTTCAAAACCTTCCAGTGTATCAAAGGTAAAGGCATACGTATCCTTGTTTAACTTTTCCTGTTTCATAAGTCACCACTTGAATCCTTTTTCCTATTTTATTTTTAATTTTACCATATATGGTTGTAGGGTCAAAACAAAGTTTCACTAAGTTCACATACTTTATGACTTTTTTATTTTTCATGTTATAATAAAATCATAATTTCTACAATGAAAGGTAGACTTATGACTGAGTTTATAGGGAAACTAAAGCAACTTATTGATAAAATTGAAAAAGATGATATTATGGCTTGGGCCTCTATGCTTACGCTTTTTTTACTTCTGTCATTATTCCCTCTCATTATTTTGATTACTGATTTTGTGGCCAGTACATCCTTTAACGATCCCAATATTACCGAATATCTAATCGGCATTTTACCAGCTCCAATTTTTGAAACCATTCAAACTATTGCTATAGATATTGAGCAAAACCGATCTACGCAAGTAATACCGGCAGCTATAATCATCGCTATGTGGGCTGCCTCAAAAGGTATTCTCGCTATTATTCAGGCACTTAACAAGGCTTATGATGTTGTTGAAACTCGTTCCTATATTAAGCTTCGCTTCTTTGCTTTACTTTATACACTGGGTTTTATCCTCTTAATCGTACTCTCATTATTGCTCATCGTTTTTGGTAATACTATATATAGTTTCATAGAAAACTATATCACTTTACCTGTTTTTATAAGTCCCATTGTAAACTTGCTACGGTTTACTATAACCATGATTTTCTCCATGATCTTTTTTGTATTTTTGTATAATCTATCGCCTACCGTGCAAGTAGGTGTTGTCAAGGTCCTCCCCGGATCCATATTTTCAAGTTTTGGTCTTATAATTGCCTCTAGTGCTTTTTCCATCTATGTTAAATACTCTACCAGTCTGTCTTACTTATATGGAAGTTTGACCGGTTTTATGGCCTTGGTACTTTGGTTGTATTTTATCAGCATTATAATTATGGTAGGCGGAGAGATTAATGCTGTTTTTCTTTCTTCTCATTTTAAGCACTTAAATCAACATCATCACGAAGTATAATTTACAGCTAGATGTTACTATGAAGGTCTTTTATCAAATAGAATAGAAGGACAAAAGGGTATACGTTCTAACCCATTTGTCCTTCTATTTTATGGTTTTGGTTCTTTTATCGCACTAATAAATATCTTCTCTAAATAACACCTTGTGCGTACATCGCTTCAGCTACTTTTAAGAATCCTGCTATATTGGCACCAATCACTAAGTTATCTTCAGCACCATATTCTTTTGCCGCTTCACTGGCATTTTTATATATATCTGCCATGATTTGTTGTAGTTTGGCATCCACTTCTTCAAAAGTCCAAGAGTAGCGCATACTGTTTTGGCTCATTTCAAGTGCCGAAGTAGCAACACCTCCTGCATTGGCCGCTTTAGCCGGTCCAAAGAGCACTTTATTGCTTAAGAACACTTCAACCGCTTCAGGTGTTGATGGCATATTGGCACCTTCACCAACCGCTATACATCCATTTTCTACAAGAATTCTGGCGGATGCTTCATCTATTTCATTTTGTGTGGCAGATGGTAATGCGATGTCACATTTTATTGTCCATATGCCGGCACAACCTTCATGATACTCTGCATGAGGATGATGTTTAACGTACTCACTAATACGCTTACGCTCTATTTCCTTGATTTGTTTGACGGTATCTAGGTTAATACCACTAGGATCATAGATATACCCACCTGAATCACTAAGGGCTACAACTTTTCCACCCAATTCAGTGGCTTTTTGTGTTCCATAAATGGCAACGTTACCTGATCCTGAAATAACGACTGTTTTGCCTTTGAAAGAATTGCCTTTTGCCTTTAACATCTCTTCTACAAAGTAACACATACCATAACCGGTTGCTTCCGTACGCGCAAGACTACCGCCATAAGTTAATCCTTTACCCGTCAAAACACCTGTGAACTCATTTCTAATTCTTCTATATTGACCATACATATAACCGATTTCTCTTCCGCCAACACCAATATCGCCAGCAGGAACATCCGTATCCGGACCGATATGTCTTTGTAACTCCGTCATAAAGCTTTGACAGAAGTTCATAATCTCTCTATCGGATTTACCCTTAGGATCAAAGTCACTACCACCTTTGCCGCCACCAATAGGCAGGCCTGTTAGTGAATTTTTGAGTATCTGTTCAAATCCTAAGAATTTGATAATCCCTACGTATACCGATGGATGAAATCTTAAGCCACCTTTGTATGGGCCGATTGCACTGTTAAATTCCACTCTAAATCCTCTGTTTACATTTACCGTTCCATCATCGGATACCCAAGGTACCCTAAAGATAATTTGTCTCTCAGGCTCTACGAGTCTGTCGAATATTCCCGCTTCAACCCATTCAGGATGCTTTAAAGCCACAGGTTCCAGTGACTCCAATACTTCCTTAACTGCTTGATGAAATTCAGGTTCTCCTGGATTTCTTTTCACTACTTGTCCCATTAAGTCCGTTAAATAGTTCATATTATTCTCCTTATCCTTGTTTGTAGATACAGCTATAGTGCTATCATCTTCAGGTCATCCTAAAAACCTTACATGATTATAAAGCGTAAATGTCTATGAACACTTCTGCACTTTACACCATTAAAATTATACCACAGTTCATTTGTAATGTACTAACCTTTTATGCATCACTTTTTACTTTTAATATATGTATCAATCGCTTTTGCAGCATCTTTACCGGCACCCATAGCTAGTATAACTGTTGCAGCGCCTGTCACAACATCACCACCGGCATATACACCTTGTTTACTACTAAGCCCTGTGGACTCTTCAACAATAATTCCACCCCAACTTTGAGTCTTAAGATCCGGTGTGGTGGATGTAATCATTGGATTCGGGCTTTGACCGATGGCAATAATAACCGTCTCAACATCCAATATGTGCTCCGATCCTTCTTGAACGATAGGACGTCGCCTTCCGGATGCATCCATATCACCAAGGGTCATTGTCACACAAGTCATACCTTTGACCCAACCTTTCTCTGTGCCAAGAATCTCAACTGGGTTGTTTAATAGTTTGTACTTGATACCTTCCTCCTTAGCATGATGGACTTCTTCAGCTCTTGCAGGAAGTTCCTCTTCTGATCGTCTGTATACAATGTAGACATTTTCCGCACCAAGACGCTTGGCGCTTCTTGCCGCATCCATAGCAACATTCCCACCACCTACAACGGCTACATTTTTACTTACGCGTACCGGTGTATCACAATCAGGGAATTTATAAGCTTTCATCAGATTAACACGGGTCAAAAATTCATTAGCAGAATAGACTCCGTTTAGATTTTCCCCTGGTATTTTCATAAAGCTTGGTAACCCAGCTCCTGATCCCACAAAAATTGCCTCATAACCATCCTCAAGCAATTCATCTAATGATAATACTTTTCCAATCACCATATTGGTTCTTATTTCTACACCTAGGTCTTTTAATGTTTTTATTTCTCTTTGTACCAATGCTTTGGGTAATCTAAATTCCGGAATACCATACATCAAAACACCACCAGCTGCATGAAACGCTTCAAATATCGTTACTTCATAGCCTTCTTTTGCTAGGTCACCGGCACAAGTTAGGCCTGCCGGTCCTCCTCCAACAACCGCCACTTTTTTACCATTGGTGATTGGTTTTTTAATCTCAGGTTCTCTATGAGCCATATACCAGTCAGCAACGTAACGCTCCAGTCTACCAATTCCTACCGCTTCACCTTTTTTTGTTCTTACACAAAGTAACTCACACTGTGATTCCTGTGGACATACTCTTCCACATACTGCCGGTAGACTATTGGTTTCTTTAATAACATGGTATGCCGCTTCCATATCACCTTCAGCTACCAGCTTAATAAACTCAGGAATCTGAACCATGACAGGGCATCCTGCTACACATGGTTTAGTCTTACATTGAAGGCACCTATTTGCTTCTTCTATTGCTTGTTCTTTTGTATAGCCTTGGGCTACCTCTAAAAAATTACGATTTCTCACATTTGGATCTTGCTCCGGCATGCTTACTTTTTTTAATGACATATTAGCCATCTATGATACCTCCTAAACGACAATTGTGTTGCTCCATACTCTCAGCTTCTTGCTCTTTGTACATCATTTGTCTTCTCATTGCTTCATCAAAGTCAATCTCATGCCCGTCAAAATCAGGTCCATCTACACAAGCAAACTTCGTTTCACCAGCCACTGTCACTCTACATCCACCACACATGCCGGTACCGTCAATCATAACCGGATTCATGCTTACTAACGTTTTAATCCCATGGGACTTGGTTAACTGGCTCACAAACTTCATCATTATCAATGGGCCAATGGCGATAACAAGATCAATGGAAGCATCTTGATCAATTAATTTTTTGAGCTCATCTGTAACAAATCCTTTGTTACCATTAGAACCATCATCGGTTGTAACAAACAGCTGATTACTCACTGCTGACATTTCTTTTTCAAGAATAATCAGTTCTTTGTTTCTAAAACCTGCTATGGTCGTAACTTTCGTCCCCATTTCATGCAATTTCTTTGCTTGAGGATAAGCAATGGCTGATCCTAGGCCACCACCTATAACGACAGCATTTTTATACCCGTCTAAATGGGAAGCTCTCCCCAAAGGTCCTACAAAATCAAGAATTTTGTCCCCAACTTTCAAAGCGCCTAATACTTTTGTTGTTTTACCTACCTCTTGAAATATGATCGTGACAGTGCCCTTTTCACGGTCATAGTCGGCAATGGTAAGGGGTATTCTTTCACCCTCTTCATCGGTTCTAAGTATGATAAACTGCCCAGGCTGTGCTTTTTTTGCTATTAATGGCGCTTCAATCTCAAGAAGCTTTACCGTCGTATTCAATGCTTCTTTTTTCACAATTTTATACATGCTCTAGCCTCCTTGGTTTTTGCAAGTTAAACAACACTATATTGCATTAATATATATCTTACAGTCAAAAAAGCCTTACGTCAACCAAAAGTCCATGTTATAAGGCTTAGAATATGGTGAGCGTGGGTCTTATTTTCTATGACTTTTTCCTATATTTTAGATATTATTTTAATTATTCATCATTTCTTAAATACGCACCCTTGTTTTTTGAATGATTATTTTTAACTTCTTGCATTTATGAATTTATAGTGTTTCCTTTTAATACTACGCCCATAATCCCTTTATTGACGCCACTTTATGTGCTTAATAAAACATATAAACAATTATCTTCGTCTCTTTTTTGCCGTCATAAATGAAATAAGTGTTTGATTATCTTGCATTTTTCGACTTCTTAGTATTGATTCTCAAATTAAATCATGCTATAATGTTTCTACTATCTTTTCCTTACCCTATGATTAAATTGGACCCGTTCCAACCAAATATAATGATACCATGTTAGGAGGCACTATATAATGAAGGACACTTACGGTTTACCAAAGCAGCAAGGCTTATACGACCCTCAGTTTGAACATGATAACTGCGGTGTAGGATTTGTAGCCCATATAAAAGGAAAGAAATCTCACAGTATCGTGCAGAAAGGTTTACAAGTACTCGTTAATCTACATCACCGCGGCGCTGTCGGCGCAGATCCTAATACAGGCGACGGTGCCGGCATCCTTATCCAAATACCACACCAGTTTTTGACCAAAGTTAGTCAAGAATTGGATTTTACATTACCATCCGAAGGCCACTACGGCGTAGGTATGGTTTTTTTGCCTCAAGAACCCAATGCAAGATTCTACTGTGAAGGTATCTTTGAACAGGTTATTCAAGACGAAGGTCTTAAACTTCTTGGTTGGCGTAATGTTCCAATTAATGAAAAAGCATGTGGTTTGACCGCTAGTGGCACACGCCCTATGGTACATCAACTCTTTATCGACAGAGGAGACGTTGCTGTCGCCGACTTAGAACGTAAACTCTATATTCTCAGAAAGCAAGTTGAAAAACGTATTCGCGATGCAAAAAAATCCTACACGGAAGCCTTTTATGTCGTTAGCCTTTCATCAAAAACCATGATTTATAAAGGCCAACTGTTGGCCCATCAAATACCCGATTTTTTTACTGATTTAAAAGATAAAGATATGGTCAGCGCCATCGCTTTGGTACATCAACGTTACAGTACCAACACTTTCCCTTCATGGGACCTTGCGCAGCCTTTTAGATATCTGGCTCATAATGGTGAAATCAACACATTACGCGGTAATGTCAACTGGATGAATACCCGAGAAGGTGTTCTGGAATCTGATGTATTCGGAGATGATATCAAAAAACTTTTCCCTATTATCGAACCTTCCGGATCTGATTCTGCTAACCTTGACAATGCGCTTGAGCTTCTTCTTGCCAGCGGCAAGTCTTTGGCCCATGCTGTTGCAATGCTCGTGCCTGAAGCATGGCAAGGCCACGAATCCATGGATGAAGATAAGAAGGGCTTTTATGAATATCATGCCGGACTTCTAGAACCTTGGGATGGTCCTGCAGCTATTGCCTTTACCGACGGTAAGCAGATTGGTGCCGTTCTTGATCGAAATGGTCTCCGTCCTGCAAGATATTTGATAACGAAAGATGATTTTGTCGTTCTAGCTTCAGAAACCGGTGTTTTACCTTTTGAAGCTGACACGGTTGTTGAAAAGGGTCGCTTGCAGCCCGGTAGAATGTTTCTCATTGATACCGAAGAACAAAGAATCATTTCCGATGAAGAAATCAAGTCTACGCTTGCTACTAAGAAGCCTTACAAGGCTTGGGTTGAAAGAAATAAGATAGAATTATCTAAATTGCCAGTACCTCATGCTATACTTTCCCTTGGTGCTGACCGCTTAACGCAACTCCAAAAAGTCTATGGTTATACAGAAGAAGAGCTTAAAGAAGTTATCGCACCAATGGTCCTTCATGGCAAAGAAGCAATAGGCTCCATGGGTAATGATGCCGCTTTGGCTGTCTTTTCTAACAAATCTCAGCTGTTATATAACTATTTTAGACAGTTGTTTGCTCAAGTTACCAACCCACCCATTGATCCAATTCGAGAAAAACTTGTTATGTCTTTAATTCAACTCCTTGGTGATCGTGGCAACATATTGGGTGAACTGGACCCTTCTGTCAATATTAACTTTATAGAACTACAACAACCTATTTTAGATAATGCAAACTTTGAAAAAATCGTTCATATTCGTCATAAAGATTTCAGGTCCGTAAAAGTTCCTGCTGTTTTCCATGCGAATAAAGACGGTGTGGATCTCAAAAATGCGCTCGACATCCTGAACCAGAATGTTGAAGAAAATATTAAAGCCGGTTACAACTTGATTATTCTAACAGACCGTAACGTAGATAAATATCATGCACCTATTCCGTCTCTTCTTGCAGCTGCAAGTGTGCACCATCACCTGATTCGTAAGAAGCTTCGTACAAAAGTCGACCTTATTGTCGAAACCGGTGATGCTAGAGATGTTATGCATATGGCTTTGTTAATTGGGTATGGTGTCGATGCAATAAACCCATACATTGCTTTTGACAGTATTCAAAGTCTTGTCCATTCAGGTTTGTATATGGAAGGTCAAAGCATCGATATAACCGATGCACAAAAGAACTATGTAAAAGCATTGAACAATGGTCTATTAAAGATTTTCTCAAAAATGGGTATTTGTACATTGCAAAGTTATCATGGTGCTCAGATTTTCGAGGCTTTGGGCGTAAGTTCTGATGTGGTTAACAATTATTTCCCAGGTACTGCTTCAAGAATCGAAGGTATTGATTTAGATATTATTGCTAAAGAGGTTATGATGCGTCACAATGCTGCTTTTAATACGCTACGCAATCCTTACATTAATTTGCTTGAAGGTGGTGAGTATTCCTGGCGTGTAGGCGGAGAAGCACATCTTTTTAATCCTGAAACGGTACACAAGTTACAACATGCATGCCGTACCAATGATATGAAGCTTTTTAGAGAATATTCAGGTTTGATTAATCATCAAGCAGAAAAGCTCAACACCATTCGTGCTCTATTAAAGTTCAAATCATCAAACCCGATTGATATAGATGAAGTTGAACCTATTGAAAACATATTAAAACGTTTCGCAACCGGTGCTATGTCTTTTGGTTCAATCAGTATTGAAGCCCATGAGACACTGGCAAAAGCCATGAATTCAATTGGGGGTAAATCCAATTCAGGTGAGGGTGGCGAAAGTCTTGATCGACTATTTGATCAAAGCAGACGAAGTTCCATAAAACAAGTGGCTTCCGGTCGTTTTGGTGTCACTACTGAATATTTGGTTAATTGTACAGAGCTCCAGATCAAGATGGCACAAGGCGCTAAACCTGGAGAAGGCGGCCACCTACCCGGTCATAAAGTTTCTGAAGCCATTGCAAAAGTACGTCACTCAACTCCAGGCATCGCCTTAATATCTCCACCGCCCCATCATGACATCTACTCTATTGAAGACTTAGCCCAACTGATTTATGACTTAAAGAATGTCAATGATAAAGCACGTATCAATGTTAAGCTTGTCTCCGAAGTAGGCGTAGGTACTGTTGCTGCAGGTGTATCAAAAGCCCACGCTGATGTCGTTCTTATATCCGGTTGTGATGGCGGAACCGGTGCAGCACCCATAAGTTCGATTAAATATGCCGGACTACCTTGGGAGCTCGGACTTGCAGAAACACATCAGACGCTTCTCATGAATGACTTACGTAGTCGTATTGTTGTTCAGGCTGACGGCCAGATGAAAACCGGTCGAGATGTTGCCATTGCTGCTCTGCTTGGTGCTGAGGAGTTTGGTTTTGCAACCGCAGCCTTAGTCGTTTCCGGATGTATCATGATGCGTAAATGCCAGAAAAATACCTGTCCTGTAGGTGTTGCTACTCAGGATCCTGAGTTACGTAAATTCTTCACAGGTAAACCTGAGCATGTCATCAATTTCTTTACTTTTATTGCAACAGAACTGAGAGAAATCATGGCTCAACTTGGCTTTAGAACTATAAACGAAATGGTTGGTCGTGTGGATAAACTTGAGCCCAATAAGGAACTCCTGCACTGGAAATCAAAAAGCATTGATTTTAATGCTATTCTTTATAAGCCGGAGCTTCCTTCTCGTATCGGAACGTATTGTTCCACCGCTCAGGCCCATGGTTTAGAACATATATTTGACCGACAACTTATCAAAGATGCCCTTCCTGCACTGGATAATGAAGAAAATGTTTATAAAGAGTATGACATTAGGAATGTACACCGTACCGTCGGAACAATGCTTGCCGGACACATTTCCACCTCCACCAAAGGTGAGAACCTACCTGAAGATCGTATTCATTATAAATTTATCGGTTCTGGAGGCCAAAGCTTCTGTGCTTTTGGTGTCAAAGGTATGACTTTTGAACTAGAAGGTGATTGTAATGACTACATGGGCAAAGGACTATCCGGTGCTAAAATCATCGTGTACCCTGCAAAATCAGCGCACTTCTCCTATGAAGACAATATTATTGTGGGTAACACTCTTTTATATGGTGCTACTTCCGGTGAGGTCTATATTAACGGTATGGCAGGTGAACGCTTCTGTGTTAGAAATTCCGGTGCCGTGGCTGTTATCGAAGGTGTTGGTGACCATGGTTGCGAATATATGACAGGAGGAACAGTGGTTGTTCTTGGGAAAACCGGTCGAAACTTTGGTGCCGGTATGTCAGGCGGACAAGCTTTTGTTCTTGCCGAGGATGAAACCTTTATAAAAAACAAGTGTAATTTTGAAATTGTTACAGCCGAAAAGGTCACAACAGATGAAGATAAAGCACTTCTAAGATCCCTAATCGAAAAACATGTACTCTATACGAACAGCCCTAAAGGCAAACGTATACTCACTGATTTTGACGCTTATGTAGCACAATTTGTGAAAGTTATTGCACCTGAATATAAACTGGTTCTTGAGAAAAAAGCTGCTGCGGCAGTCATCAATTAGGAGGTGATCAGAATGGGTAAAGTTACAGGATTTATGGAATTTGATAGAAATAATGGTAGTTATCAGCCTGCTGATAAAAGAATCACTGATTTTGATGACATCTTCATACCTGTTGATGAAACCGAGATTACGATTCAAGCTGCAAGGTGTATGGATTGCGGTATCCCTTTTTGCTCATCAAGTTGTCCTCTTGGCAATATCATTCCGGACTTTAATGATCTGGTCTATAACAACCAATGGAAAAAAGCTTTGCAAGTCTTACACACAACCAACAACTTCCCGGAATTCACAGGAAAAATCTGTCCTGCACCCTGTGAAAGCGGTTGTGTCCTTGGACTGATTAAAGACCCGATTACCATCGAGCACATTGAACTAGCTATTGCAGAAAAAGGTTGGGCCGAAGGTTGGATTCAACCGGAACCACCTGCCATTCGAACCGGTAAAACAGTAGCTATCGTCGGTTCAGGCCCAGCAGGCATGGCAGCAGCTCAACAGTTGGCTCGAGTCGGACATAGCGTTACGCTTTTCGAACGTTCGGATGCAATCGGGGGTGCTGTAAGATACGGTGTACCGGACTATAAGTTACCAAAATCCTACATTCAAAGAAGGGTTGACCAAATGGTGGCTGAAGGGGTTCAAGTTAGAACCAGTACCAATGTTGGAGTCGATATCCCCGTTGATACTCTAAAGAACGATTTTGATGTTATCTGTTTAACCGGTGGTTCAACCGAACCTAGAGATCTAACCATCTCCGGTCGTGATCTTAGTGGTATCCATTTCGCTATGGATTTCTTACCTCAATCCAATAAACGGGTAGCCGGTGGGCAGATTCCAGAAGACATAGCGATTACCGCTGAAGGCAAAAAAGTAGTGGTGATTGGCGGTGGTGATACCGGTTCTGACTGTATCGGTACATCGCTGAGACAAGGTGCTGTTGATGTTACGCAACTTGAATTATTACCGATGCCTCCAAAGGAACGTGATATTACACAACCTTGGCCGGTATTCCCTAGACTCTACAAGACTTCTTCTTCTCATGATGAAGCAGAAGCAACCTTTAACAAAGATATTCGTGAGTTCTCAGTCGGTACCAAAGCTTTTATCGGTAATGATACAGGCGAAGTGACTGGACTTAGGTGTGTAAGACTGGCTTGGGAAGATGTCGATGGTCGTTACACGATGAAAGAAATAGAAGGCAGTGAATTTACCCTTGAAGCTGACTTGATTCTCTTTGCAATGGGCTTCTTGCACCCTGAACATACCGGACTTTTGGATGATCTTGGTGTAGAATACGACTCAAGAGGTAATGTTGCAAGTGACCGGTCTTTCCAAACTTCCATACCCGGTATTTTCACGTCCGGTGACATGCGACGTGGCCAATCTTTGGTTGTACACGCAATTTCAGAAGGAAGAAATATGGCTTATGAGGTGGATAAATTCTTAATGGGTGAAACCTATCTTAGAAGTACCTTGAAATAGTTTTAATTATAGAATAACTTCAATGTCAATGAGGTCTCTAGGTGAATAAAGCTTAGAGACCTTTTATAATGGCCATAACCACTGTGGTTTTGTCACTAAATAATTTTTTAACGATTTATCTATATTTACTTTGAATATTTATGGTATTCATGATAAAATGTTCTAGGTATGTTACATACAATTTATAGGTTGGCTGATAAAATGATTACTAATCTCACAATCATAGAATCTTCCTAACCTTACCTCTAATTATGACCGATTACGAGTTCAAATTAGAGATATAAATTTGTCAATTTTTATACAATGGTTAAAGGGTTTTTGACGCCTTAACCATACAATTAATGTAACGGAAGGAGATCCAATATGATTTACTCACATGAAGTAGAAAATATGTGTACAGTTTCAAGAGGACCAATTCACGGACCCGCTCCAATTCCAGAAGAAGGAAAATGGGTCAAAGCTTATGATGTTACCGATATTTCCGGTTTAACACATGGTATCGGTTGGTGCGCACCTCAACAAGGCGCATGTAAATTAACCCTTAACGTAAAAGAAGGTATTATCCATGAGGCTCTAATCGAAACCATTGGTTGTTCAGGCATGACTCATTCTGCTGCTATGGCTTCAGAGATCCTAACAGGAAAAACTATTCTAGAAGCTTTGAACACGGACTTAGTCTGTGATGCCATCAACGTTGCTATGAGAGAACTTTTCTTACAAATTTCTTATGGTAGAACGCAAACAGCTTTCTCCGAAGGTGGCCTACCTATTGGCGCTGGCCTTGAAGACCTTGGTAAAGGATTAAGATCACAAGTTGGTACGATGTATGGCACAAGTGCTAAAGGTGTACGTTACCTCGAAATGGCTGAAGGTTATGTTGTCGGTATGGGACTTGATGCTAATGGCGAAGTCATCGGATACAGATTTGTTCATCTTGGAAAAATGATGGAAATGGTTGCTAAAGGTATAGATGCTAATGAAGCAATGGAAAAAGCAACGAGTCAATACGGTCGTTTTAACGAAGCTGTTAAAGTCATAGACCCAAGACACGAATAGAATATACAGGAGGAATAAAATCATGTTATTTGAAAGTTATGATAGAAGAATCAATCAAATTACGCCAGTACTTGAAAAATATGAGCTTGGTACATTAGAAGATGCCAGACAATTATGTTTAGACAAAGGCGTTGATGTTCATGAAATCGTTAAAGGCATTCAACCTATCTGTTTTGATAACGCATTGTGGTCATACACTTTAGGTGCTGCTATTGCAATAAAAAAAGGTCAAACTGCTGCTGCTGACGTTGCTGAAACGCTTGGTGAAGGCCTACAGGCTTTCTGTATTCCAGGTTCAGTTGCTGATCAAAGAGCTGTTGGTATCGGTCACGGTAATCTAGCTGCTATGCTTCTTAGAGAAGAAACACAATGTTTTGCTTTGGTTGCCGGTCATGAGTCTTTTGCTGCTGCTGAAGGTGCCATTGGTATTGCTATGAGCGCTAATAGAGTTAGAACCAACCCACTTAGAGTTATCTTAAATGGCCTTGGAAAAGATGCTGCTTATATGATTTCTAGAATCAACGGTTTTACACATGTTGAGACTGAGCTTGATTATGCTACCGGCAAGCTTAATGTGATCAAAGAAACACGTTTTTCTGATGGTCCTCGTGGCGCTGTTAAGTGCTTCGGTGCTGATGATGTTGTTGAAGGTGTTGCTATTATGCATGCTGAAGGCGTTGATGTTTCTATAACAGGAAACTCAACTAACCCTACTCGCTTCCAACACCCTACTGTTGGTACTTACAAGAAAGAATGTAACCTTCTTGGTAAGAAATTCTTCTCTGTTGCTTCAGGTGGTGGTACTGGTAGAACTTTACATCCTGATAATATGGGTGCTGGTCCAGCTTCTTATGGTATGACAGATACTATGGGTAGAATGCACTCTGATGCTCAGTTTGCTGGTTCTTCTTCAGTTCCTGCTCACGTTGAGATGATGGGATTAATCGGAATGGGTAACAACCCTATGGTTGGTGCTTCTGTTGCGGTTGCTGTTGCTGTCGAAGAGGCTATGAGGAAGGCTTAAGAATAAAATTTGGTTAATTGGCTAGTAGGTCCCATGAAAACCCTTCCACAGTCTGTATGACTACGGTCTCCGATTGGTGCATCCATGCACCAAAAGTCGACGAGCAACATCCATGTTGCTCCACTTCAGTCACACAGTCTGCTCCAGGAACTTCATGGTCGATGTTGGTAAGAGCCATATAAAATTATCCCAACTTTATCTTAAACTTTTTGAAGAGAATATAAATAAAGCAGTATGTGTTCATTTTTGCTAGACCCTCTTGAGGAAAGGCTATAAAATGAATACGTACTGCTTTTTAAAATAAAAATTAGAGTGTTTCAAAATAAGGTCCCATGAAAACCCTTCCACAGTCTGTATGACTACGGCCTCCGATTGGTGCGTCCTGCACCAAAAGTCGGCGGACAGCTCCTGCTGTCTTGCTTAAGTCACACACACTGCTTCCAGGAACTTCATGGTCGATGTTGGTTGAAGCACTGTTTTTTAAAACTCGAATCAGTATTTTAAGGGTATATCGAACTGATAACATATTGTTAAAGTAGTATAAATACGTTATACTTTATATTCTTGATTATTGTTGCAATTTCGATGCATACTTGGTACATTTATTAGAACAAAGAGGTGTGCTTTTAATTTCTCTTTTTTAATAAGTTCTATTGAAAGGTGTGTGTGTTATGAAGAATAGTTATGCTTTCTTTAATAATAAGGATTGTGATTATTTTCCTTGCCATATGACGGATCAGCCGGATACTTTTAATTGTAAGTATTGTTATTGTCCCCTTTATTTACTGGAGTGTAAAGGCAATTTTATTCTTGTTAATGGTGTTAAGGATTGTAGTAATTGCTTACTGCCCCATCGTCCTGATAGCGATTTGTATATTAATAAGTTACTAAGAGAACAGGTTTTTAATAAGATTAAACCTCATCAATAAACCAACCTTGTTCCATGGGTTTTTCATAGTGAGAGACGTCACTCATGTAAACCACACTGAGTCGATCTTCGTCTGCATTGATTCTTGTCAGGCTTGTAGGCAATATATGCTTGCCTTCCCAAAAATGTTCCACATCCCGACCCTGAATATAATTTAATAGGCCTTTTATAACGATAGCGTGGGCGACGATAAATATTCTTCCGGCGCTATGCTTTCTAAGTAGTTCTTCAAAGAATTCTGCTGCTCTGTTTTGAACACTTTCAAAGCTTTCTTGACCTTCTAATGAGAATTCTTTAGGGTTATGCCAGAAATCCGAATGTTCCGTCGGCATCTCTATCTCGATTTCTGATATCAACCTACCTTCCCAATCGCCTACATGCATTTCTTTTAGTCGATCGTCATAAATAATTTTGCCACCAATATAAGCATTCATAATTTCTGATGTATGTTTAGCCCTACCAAGAGGACTGGAATATATGGTTTTGATACCAATATTTTTTAGTCTTTGTCCTAACCATGCCGCCTGTTGTTTTCCCAGTTCCGTCAGTTCAGAATCGCCCTGACCTTGAAATCTTCTTATTTTATTCCACTGGGTCTCACCATGTCGTGTAATATAAATCTCTAGCATTTAGCCCACTCCTTCATCTATGCCAATATTGTTAATTACTGATACTCTCACTAGTTATTATACCTATAAATCATCTATCTGTGAATCTTTATTACTACAGTTGTTACATATTTAACCCTATGCTATAATTAATTCAGATGTCAAAACATACTTTAACCCTAATAGAATCGACAGTTGAGGTCGCTATGAATCCAATCAGGATTAATCAAGAAAATATTAAAGTGAATATGCGATTAGCTAAAGATGTCTTCAATGCAGAAGGCATATTACTTGTTCCCAAGGATACACTCATTTCAGCTAATCATATCGTTAAAATCAACCTTTATCATATCCATGATATATATGTATACCCCCAAGAAGAACAAGTTCCTCCTATAAGCCAGATGCGCCAGGCACTTGCCAGTACCCCTGCTTTTATTGAATTTTCTTTCAAATATGACCGCAAGGTGGAAGATATACAAAAACAGTTGGCTCAAATTGTAGATACCGGTGCAATCAATAGCGAAGGCTTGACACAGCTGGTGGATGATATATTAGATACTACCGTTTCCCAATCACAACTTTTTAGTTACATGTGCCGATTAAACTCAGCAGATGATGTTACCTATAATCACTCTATGAATGTATCTCTATTCGCTAGTATTCTTGGAAAATGGCTTGGTATGTCCGAAATAAGCATTAAAGAATTAGCTTTGGCAGGACTGCTTCATGATATTGGAAAAATCATGGTGAATCAAAGTATTTTGAATAAAAATGGTCCTTTAACGGATGAAGAATTCGCACACATCAAACAGCATACCACGTTAGGCTATCAAATGATTATGGGTTCAGACCTTCCTTACGGTATTAAGCAAGCCGTTTTGATGCATCATGAGAAAATGAATGGGCAGGGCTATCCTTTAGGACTTAAATGGGAAAACATTCACGCCTATCCCAAGATTATATCTATCGTGGATATCTATGATGCTATGACCAGTGATAGACCCTATCACAAACGCTTCCATCCTTTAGATGTGATTCGTATGTTTGAAGAGGAATGTTATGGATTCCTTGACACGCAGTACTTGTATATATTTTTGGAACATATTGCACAGAATTTCATAGGTGAACACGTTCTTCTAAGTAACGGTCAAAGAGGTGAAATTATTTTTATTAATAAACAATCCCCGTCTCGCCCTCTTATAAAAAAGGATGATGGGGTTATTATTGATTTGTTAAAAGATGGATCTGTTTTTATCGTTGATTTTATATGATCCGTAATAAGCAGTAGAAGGACCGGTTTTGTTCAACCGTTATTTTTTCAAGACATTTCAAAAGACATTTAGCCAATTAAAGTACATTCGAACACTATGTAACGTTCTAATTGCTTCATCAAAGTGTTAAACTAGTACTTGGGTAGGTTAAATATAGGTACAAAGACTTATTGATTACGTTGGTTTTATTGGACATATCAATTACGGGGGTGATTGAGGTGAGTATTCTAATCATTAATAGTGGGGAAAACAGTTATATCAAATATGAAAAGATGGAATCAAATCCCCATCTTTTTAAAAGTTCTGCAATGAAGCTTCTAGAATCAGATCCCAATCATATAGAGACCCTAAATACCATCGCATACTGTCATTATTATTTAAGCGATTTTTATCAGTCTCTTGATTTTGCTCTAAGAGCTTACAATCTAGAAATCACCCGTTATGCAAATGACGAACTCTATCACACTTGCAACTTACTGGGAAATATCTATCGTTTTTTAGGTATCTATGATACGGCCAACCACTATTATATGGCGGCTCTAAACACTACCCCCTCCTATCAAGTACAAGAAAAAAGATGTCAAACGCTACGCTATCTTGCTGTGGCTTATACCGAAATGAATATGAATGAATTTGCTATGGATTATGCCATCGAGGGACTTCAACTTGCTGAACTACTAAATGATCCTAGACTGCTTGCTGATATACAGGTCGCGCTTGCCACCATTCATTATAAATCTGCATTTTATGAAAAATCTTTGAAACTATGTAACGATGCTGTTTTACACTATGACAATCTTAAAAATATCAAAGGCATTACCAATGTCTTTCTACTTTGTGGCGATATTCATCAAAATACCGGCACTTACTCAACTTCTATGGATTATTATAATAAAGCTCTAAACCTATCAAAAGAAATAAAATACCGTTATGGTACTATTTACGCTAATTATGCTTTAGGATGCTTGATGGTGACGCAAAAAGACTTTTTGATGGCTCACGAAGCGCTAGATGAGGCCTTGTCCTGCGCAAAACGCTATAACATCCAACAGCCTAAGATTAAGATCTATTATGCGTTATCTGACTTGTATATCAAGCAATATGACTATGAGAAGGCCTACAATCTTTACAAAATAGCCACCGAACTCAATGACAACCTCAATTCCACCAAACAGCAATCTACCATATACAATCTGTATACCAAATATAACCTAGATCAAAAAGAAGCACAACTTAGGCAATCCCTTCAGACCAATGCGCATCTCGAAGCACTTAACAAGCAACTTCTTGAACAAGTCCAACACGATTCATTAACTCAGTTATATAACAGGCGTGGTTTAAAGAATATTATAACTTACTACCCATGCACTGACATACATACCTTAGCGCTTTGTGACATCGATAAATTCAAAGATATCAATGATACTTATGGTCATCAATGTGGTGACTATATACTGATTGAACTTGCAAAGGTTCTAAAATCCAATTGTCCTACTAATTATAAAATCGCACGTTGGGGTGGCGAAGAATTCCTAATACTCATGGAAAACACTGCAATCTCTGACGCTACTGATTTTGCAGAAAGCTTAAGAATTATTGTTGAAAACACCGTTTTCACTTACAGGAATCACAAAATAAGTTTGACTTTAACTTTCGGGGTGGGTACCCTTACCGATAGTTTTGAACAAAGTATTGAAGCTGTTGATCGGTGCCTCTATCTTGGCAAGAATTCCGGTCGAAATCAGGTTGTTTTTGATGATGACTTATTTGATTTGGTATAAGTCAAAAAAAAATCCCTCATTCTAAAGAATGAAGGATTTTTTTTATAGTTTTATAGGTTTTTCATATTGAGTATCAAAAGTCTCAACGGTCACTTCCGTCATGATTTGTGGCTCATTTGGCATGTCCATATGATTTCTCGGAACTTTTACAATGGCATCTGCCACTTCCTGTCCTTCAATGACTTTTCCAAATGCAGCATACTGCCCGTCTAGATGAGGTGCATTTTCTACCATTAAGAAGAATTGTGAACCTGCTGAGTTCGGACTTTGAGCTCTTGCCATGGATAGTACACCTTTGTCATGCTTTAAGTTGTTCTCGAATTTGTTATATGAAAACTCACCTTTAATACCATAGCCGGGACCACCCATGCCATTACCATCCGGACATCCACCTTGAATCATAAAGCCGGGTATAACACGATGAAATGTTAAGCCGTTGTAAAAGCCTTCCTGAACAAGAGCTATAAAGTTATTAACTGTATTTGGCGCTATATCAGGATACAATTCTGCTTTGATTACACTCCCGTTGTTTATTTTAAATGTTACGATTGGATTTTTATTTGACATATCAATCTCCTTTTTTTGTTTTCTTAACCAGTATGGTCAAAGGTCATTATATCATAAATTATAAGGTTTGACAGCCCCTTGCATGTCTAGTATTTTTTCAAAAATTTCCTATAGTAATTGTATCCACCCAGTAAATTCCTGGTTTTGAAGCCTGCCGGGTTTAAGATCGTGGATGCCAAATATCCTCTAAAACCGACTGCACAATAAATGATTATTTCTTTATCACTGGGTAACTCTTGGATGCGTTCCCTCAAGTCATCCAGTGGTATATTCATATGACCTTCAATGGCACCATACGCCACTTCCTCAGGTGTTCTAACATCCAAAATCATGAACTTGCTTTTATCTAAGCCTTCAATCTCTTCACTTCGTATGGGTGCCATTTTTTTACTAATTATATTATCTGCCACATAGGCTACCATATTCACTGGGTCTTTTGCTGAAGAATAAGGTGGTGCATAGGATAACTCTAATTCTATTAGATCTTTAACCGTGGCACCAAAACGTATCGCTGTTGCAATCACATCGATTCTTTTTTCCACACCTTCTTGACCAATCGCCTGTGCACCTAATATCTTACCCTCTAAATCAAAGATCAGCTTTAATGTTAGATCTTTTGCACCCGGATAATAATCCGCATGAGAACTTTTGGTTATTAGGGCTACTAAATAGTCTTTTTCATAAGTTAAACCTTGTCGCTCCAGACTTTTTTCATTATTACCTGTAGAAGCTACCGTCATGTCAAATACCTTAGCGACAGAAGTGCCTTGGGTGCCATTGTATGTCTTTTTCAGGCCTGATATATTATCCGCCACAATACGACCTTGCTTGTTGGCCGGTCCTGCAAGAGGTACCATTGTTTTTTGACCGCTTACAAAATCTTCTACTTCAATCATATCACCTAAAGCATATATATTAGGATCGCTGGTTCTAAGATAAGCATCAACAATAACACCACCACGCTCATTGGTTTTTAGACCCGACTCTATGGCCAGACTTCCGTTTGGTTTTACCCCAATGGCTAGCAAGATGATATCACTTTCTATCGTCGTACCGTCACTAAGAATCACGTCTGTAACAGGGCCTCTTGCTTTAAAAGACTTGACGCCATTGTTAAGATGTAAATGTACTGCTTTTTTTGCTATATGGCCGTGAATCAACTGAGCCATATCATAGTCTATAGACATCATCACTTGTGGTGCCATTTCTGCAATAGAAACATCAAGTCCAAGGTCGTGTAAGTTCTCAGCCATCTCTAGACCGATAAAACCGCCGCCAATGACTGTTGCTGTTTTCAGATTATGAGAGAGGACATATTCTTTGATTCTATCCACATCCGGAATGGTCCACAAAGTGAAAATATTGGCGCTATCAATACCTTGTATATTGGGTACAAGAGGTGTTGAACCTGTTGATAGAACTAGTGTATCATAGGACTCCTCATAAGTCTTATGTGTTGTAATGTCTTTAACGATAACCTTTTTGTTCTCACGGTCAATCTTTAATACTTCATTATTAACCCTCACATCAACATTAAATCTATTCCCGAAACCTTCCGGTGTTTGTAGCAACAGTTCCTCTCTGTTTTTTATGGTGCCACCAATATAATATGGTAGTCCACAGTTGGCAAAGGATATATATGGTCCTTTTTCAAACATAATAATCTTCGCCTGATCATCCATTCTCCTTAGTCTAGCTGCTGTTCCTGCACCACCTGCAACGCCACCGACAATTAATACTTTTTTTGACATCTTGTTCTCCTTTTATGATTAAGGTGTCCACTTTGACACTTTAATCCACTGTGTTTATATTTATGATTCATTATTTTCAAATGCTACATCTATATATTACGATATAGGGATATATATGTCAAGTTATTTTATGTCTCTATTTCTATATTGTAGAATTGTATATTTTTTATGTCAAGCTTTATTCAATATGATATAATGTTACCAACAAACAATCTATATATTCATTTTTTGTAACACGCTATAAATAAATCGGGTTTAAATATGAGCCAATTTGAGGAGGTATTTTAATGGATTTAAAAGGTAAAGTGGTAATCGCACAAGGTGGTGGTCCAACATCAGTTATTAATCAAAGTCTTGTTGGGGCTGTATTAGAATCAAGGAAATTCCCCCAAGTCACACGTGTCTATGGTGCTCTTAATGGTGTAGAAGGTATTATGAATGAGCGTTTTATGGATTTGACACGTGAAACCACCCACAACTTAGAGAGGGTTGCTGCTACGCCCGCATCGGCACTATTATCTACAAGGGTTAAACCTGATATTGCTTATTGTAAGGAAATGTTTAAAGTTCTCCAAGCCCATGATGTTCGATATTTTTTCTATATTGGCGGCAATGACTCTGCTGACACTGTTCGAATTGTTAACGAACAAGCGATACAACAAGATTATGAATTTAGAGCAATCCACATTCCAAAAACCATTGACAACGACTTAGTTCTTAATGACCATACGCCTGGTTTTGGATCAGCGGCAAGGTTTGTCAGTACAGCCTTTATGGGCTTGAATCTTGACAACCGTGCTTTGGTAGGTGTTTATATTGCTGTTATTATGGGGCGTAATGCAGGCTTTTTAACAGCTTCAGCTGCTTTGGCTAAGAAGTATCCGGATGATGGTCCTCATCTCATCTATTTGCCTGAGCGTGCTTTTGACATTGACCAGTTTTTATTGGATGTTAAAGATGCCTACGCAAAATACGGACGATGTATTGTTGCTATTTCAGAAGGTATCAAAGACAAATTCGGCAAGCCACTCATCACCAATCTGGTAGACACCGTCGAAAAAGATGCTCATGGGAATTTACAACTTTCCGGCTCCGGATCTCTTGGTGATAGTCTAACCGCCTTGGTTAAAGAAAAACTGAATATTGACCGTGTACGTTCTGATACTTTGGGCTATACACAACGCAATTTTATTGGTGCAATATCTGATGTTGATTCAAATGAAGCACGTGAAGTTGGAGAAAAAGCCGCTCATTTTGGTATCTGGGATAATGTAGACGGTTCAATTGTCATCGAACGTACAGGATATTATAGTGTCAATTACAAGCTTGTTGACTTAAGCTTGATTGCAGGAAAAACTAGGTTTATGCCGGATGAATTCATCACTCCTGAAGGAAATAATGTGACAGACGCCTTTAAATACTATGCTAGACCCCTTGTTGGATCCGGCTTCCCTCAACCTTCCCAGTTGCGTGCACCCATGGCACCCAAAATATTAGATATTCATGGTAAACCTTTTCACTCATAATCTTTGAATAATCCCTATATTAATGAGTCAACCAAGTCTCTAAGTGAAAAAAAGCTTAGGGACTTTTTGGGTTAAGGGTGAAGTCCCATGAAAACCCTTCTACAGTGTGTATGATTACGGTCTCCGATTGGTGCATCCATGCACCAAAAGTCGACGGTCAGCATCCATGCTGACTTGCTCCATCTTACACACTGCTTCCAGGAACTTCATGGTCGATGTTGGCTTATTTTAGTCTTGCATGTAGCTGTAGCACTTTATTTGATGCATACGTGCTTAGGCCATTTGAAATTACACATTCGCGAAACCGAATGAGGAAAGAAAAAGCGTTGATTAATCACAGTTCTACATGGATGTAGAACATCCTTCATTTTTACATGGATGTAAAAGAGAAGGATGATTAAGCAGCGCTTTTTCTTGACGAAATGACGACCTATTACCGAGTAGATGTGATACACAGCTTTTCCGCTGACCGTACGAAGTGTAAGGCAAGGAAAAGCTGTGTGTTACATCTACGATTACAGGCTAAAGTCACAATCCATCAACAAATACCTAAAAAATGTTTTAATAGCATCTTAACTCTCAAAAACTGAAGGATCAAAGTATAAACCATCAATATATTCCGCCACGATATCACCATAGTAACTTCGAATATCAAGTCCAAAATCTTCTAAAGCATACCTTAAAAAATAGCGCACACTGTCAAGATTAATTGTAATCAATAACACCGTGACTTCCTTAAGGATCTTCCTAAAAGGCTCATTGCCGAGCTTCACTTCTTCTATGGCTTCAAGGACCGTATCAATGATATCAGCAGCACTTAAAATCAGACCTTCCGGATCATCTGCTTTGGGATTTAACATGAAGGCCTTGAATCTAGGGCGCCATGATTTTGGTATGTCTTCTTTAATCTCTTCTTCAAAGGCAATCTCCTCGATTTCTAAAAGAGCTGCTTTCATTTCTTTCGTTTTTTTCTTGGTCGTTGCGATAATATCACCGGTAGCAAGCTCAATCAAGTCATGGTTAATTGCGCGCTCAAGTAATAACGCCATATTCACTTCGTGACCAAACTTCTCACTTTCCCATATAGCAAGGCCTTGAGCAATCTTTGCAACCGACCACATATGTTCTGCAACACTACGACGTTTGAACATAAATCTATTTTGATAGCGTTTTAATTCCATTAGACTTCGCGCTTCATATATATGTTTTCCAAAAGGCATGTTATACCCTCCTTATTCTAATATCTTCATATTATTATACCATAAAACCCTTTTCAAAAGCGCTCTTGAAAAGGGTTTTATATGATAAAAATATATATGGTTTATTGCTTATATTATTTTCTCGAAGAACAGTTGTTAACCGAACATCCGGCGCATTTGCTGGCTTTTAAGTCTCTTTTCGTATGGATGAGCGCCCACAACATAATCACTCCAAATATACTACCTACGATAATAGTCGGTATCATATAATCATCTCCTATTCAGTTGCTTCTACTAAAGTTGCCTTTGAAGCATTGGCTCTTTTTATTAAAAATGTTACACCTACTGCATACGCTATCAAAACAAAAATCGCAGGTATAAATCCTACTGCAGTTTCACCATAGATGACAAGGGTACCTATATGTGTAATTAATAATGCTAAGATGTAACCAACACTTAGTTGAAAAGCCAGTCCTCTAAAGAACCATTTTTTCGAACCCATTTCCGCATTCATTGCACCCATTGCTGCAAAGCAAGGTGGCGTAAAAAGATTAAACGCTAAGAACGCATAGGCTGTGACCGGAGTAAACATCTGTGCCAACGCACCGCCCGGTACATGAAGGGCTTCTTCTGAAGCCATTGCAAACAATACTGCAAATGTGGCTACAACATTCTCTTTGGCTATAAAACCTGTAATGCTGGCCGCAGCCAACTGCCATCCCACAAAGCCTAGAGGAATCAGCAAGGGGGCTATAACCGACCCTACAGATGCCAAAATACTCTCAGATTGAATTTCTGTGGCTTGAAGCTTCCAATTAAAGGCTTGCATAAACCATACTAAAGTGTTCATGACCAAGATGATGGTTGTCGCTTTGTAGATAAAGCCCTTTGCTTTATCAAACATTTGGATAATAGCATTTTTTATACTCGGTATCTTATACTCCGGCAGTTCCATAATAAAGAAGGATGTATGCTCCCATACAAATAATTTCTTAAGTACTAGACCACCTATGATAATGACACCGATAGCTATAATATATATACTCGGTCCTACCCATGATGTATTTGGGAAAAATACGACTGAAAATAAAGCAATTATCGGTAACTTGGCACCACATGGGACAAAGGGTGTCAGAATTGTTGTCATACGCTTTTCATTCTCGTTCTCGATGGTTCTTGTAGCCATAACACCAGGAATGGCACAACCCGAACCTACAATCATAGGTATGATGGACTTACCCGATAAACCTACTTTTTTGAAATAACGATCCATGATTACGGCTACCCTTGACATATAACCACTATCCTCCAGTAAAGACAGACAGAAGAACAAGACCATAATTAAAGGTAAAAAGCCAATAACTGCACCTACGCCGCCTACAGCACCGTCAACGATTAAGGCTTGCATCAAAGGATTGACACCAATGCCTTCAAAAAAACTATTTAAAGCATTCGGCACAACCTCTCCAAATACCACGTCATTCAAATATCCCGATAAAAATCCACCCAGACCCTCAATAGAAAAAGAATAAACCCCCCACATAATAAGGAAGAATATTGGGAGTCCAAACCATTTATGAGCAACGATCATATCTATACGATCAGAAAAATTGACATGACTTGCATTGTGTTTTTTATTCAATGATTTCTCTAGGATTGTTTTGATCCAAGTTTGTCTGGCCACATCATTATTCCCATCCAAGTCATTGAAATTCAAGCGTTCTTGATTTGTACCTACGATGTTAACAGCTGTCGTCACCAAATCAGCCAGACCTTTTTCAGTAGTAGCCGTAATGGTCACAACTTTACACCCAAGGGCCTTTTCAAGTTCATGCCCATTAACAACATCCCCACGTTTTGTAATGATGTCTGCCTTATTCAAAGCAACAACAACAGGGATACCCAGTTCAAGTAGTTGTGTTGTAAAGAACAAACTTCGACTGATATTGGCACCATCTACAATGTTTATAATTACATCTGGTTTGGACTCTAATACAAAGTCACTTGTAATGGCCTCCTCACCTGTATATGGAGAAATAGAATAAGCACCTGGTAAGTCTACAATATCAATAGGTTCTTTCGCAATTTGATATTTATTCTTAATAGCTGCCACTTTCTTATCGACGGTTACACCGGCCCAGTTCCCAACATATTCGGTTTTTCCAGTAAGAGCGTTAAAGAGTGTTGTTTTTCCCGAATTGGGATTTCCTGCTAATGCAATTTTCATGCTTACATCCTCCAAATGTTATGAAATTGATAGTCACTATCATCTAATGATTATGAAAATATGCTGTATTCTACAGCATTTTGTACAAATTGCTTTGGAGACTGAATCACCAAACTTGAGTGGCTGTACTAACCCCCTCTATAAGGAAAAATTATGCTGCCAAACGGATGGATTTAGCCATAGCTTCATCAATGGCGTAGCGGCTGTCTTTTATATTCACAATATAATTGCCTGCCAATTTTGAAATAATGGTTATGCACTCACCTTCAAAACATCCTAATGTGAATAGAAATTTCCTGATCTTCTCATGACCTTCTATTTTTACAATTGTGAATGTTTGTCCGATTTTTGCTTTATTTAAAGACATAAAACCACTCCTTCTTTCGCTATGCTGAAAGTTCCGCTGAGTATGCCAGTTAATTTTCTCATTTATAATTTTAATTGAGAAAACATATCATTTTCTTTACATGATAAAGATTATCATGTTTCGGACTTTTTTTCAAGTCTTTTCGTGTATATTTTCACAAAAAATTTTATTGTTAACATTTCGTTCAAATCTTGTAATAACAGGCTTTCTACCCCTAATTGATAATTATTATCTGCAGATATTTATTGTTATTTAGTTTTGTTGCCTATAATTCTGTTAATTATTTAACAATATACTGCAAAAGCCGATGGCTTAGATGCGCTTTCTCTATTCTAAACCATCTTCAACAATTTTTACATGTATATGAACTTCTATTATGAAGTCTTTCTATAATCCACCATTAATTTATCACTTAATGGATCCAAGCATACCTTCAACAAATCTTCTTTGTAATAAGAAGAAGATGAGGATGGTTGGTAAAGTGGCAATAACAATGGCTACCATGATAACCCCGTACTCTGGGAAATAGGCTGATGATAAAGAGGATATAATGAGTGTTATGGTCTTTTGCCCATCTGATTGTAAAACAATAAGGGGCCATAAGAAACTGTTCCAACTGGTCATAAATGCGATTATTCCTGCAGCAGCAAAAGTTGATCGCATGGTTGGTATATAGATTAGAAAAAATACTTGGTATTCATTTAATCCATCCACACGGGCTGCTTGTATTAAGTCGGAAGGAAATGTTTTTGTGTTTTGTCTAAAGAAAAAAATCATAAAAGGTGTGGCAATCGTTGGTATGATGACCGCTATATGAGAATCCAAAAGATTCATATTGGCAAACATTCTGAACAATGGTATCATAAGCGCTGCAAAAGGTACCATCATGGTTAATAACAATATGGTATATAATCGTTCTTTATTTTTCGACTTATAGATTTCAAAACCATAGCCTGCAAGAGAAGCAAACAGTAATAACAGAAATGTACTTATTAAAGCTATCTTACTCGAATTTAGAAGTATGGTTTTCATATCTACCATCTCAAATAACTTACTCAGGTTACTGAGCGCCTCTCCTCCAAAGGTCATTTTCCCTTTGGTAATATCTGTCGCCGTATTGGTCGCCCCAATAATCATCCATATAAATGGAAAAATAGAAATAAACGCCGCTATTGATAAAAAACAATATTTAAATAAATTTCTAAGTCTATACATGATCATCACCTGCCACTCTGAATTGAATAATAGATAAGATTGCAATAAAGAATACAATGACATAGGAAACCGTAGCTGCATAGCCAAAATTTGGTACGAACTTAAAGGATAAGTCATAAATATATTGAGAAAGTGTCATCGTCGCATTAAATGTCGGTGTAGATGCACCGCCACCTGTTAAGTTCACAACTTCATCAAACAACTGAAGGGTTCCTATTGTAGACATAATGGAGGTAAATAATATAATAGGCTTAAGCATTGGTATCGTTATAAGAAAAAACTGTTTGGTCTTAGATGCACCGTCAATCTCAGCAGCTTCATAGATGGCCGGGTCAATATTTTGTAGACCTGCCAAATAGAAAATCATATTATAGCCTGTCCAGCGCCATGTAATAGCAATAATTACCGTTACTTTGGCATAAAATGCATCCCTCAGCCAAGCTATAGGTGCTTCGATAATGTTAAGAAAAAGAAGTGTTTGATTCACAAGTCCATCGACACTAAACATGCTTTTAAACAATATGGAATAGGCAACCAATGATGTTACACAAGGTAAAAATATGGCTGTTCTAAAAAAGCCTTTGAATTTCAGTTTCTTATCATTTAGCAGGCTGGCTATGACCAACGCAAGTGTTAGCATTATAGGTACTTGGAATATGAAGTACACCATCGTATTTTTTAGTGCTTGTTTGAATACAGCATCGGTGAAAAGCCTTTTAATATTACCAAAACCAACAAATTCATAAACCACACCCTTACCGGACATGGTGGATAAATACATAGAATTGAGGATCGGATAAATGGCAAAAATGGCCGCTAATATTACAGCAACAGCAACAAAGCTCCAGCCAATCACTTGACTTTTTCTATTGATATACTTCTTCTTACCTGTTGATTTCATAGACATCCCTTCCTTAACTTTCTTATCCGTGCAAAATTGTATCGCGTTCTATGATAGGAGACTAGTCAGTTGACTAGCCTCCATAACAATCATTTATTTATCTCATGGTTAAGGCATCCTCTAACCATCCAATGGTTATTGAATTTGTGCCTTTACTTGTTCTTCTGCACGTGCCATAGCTTCCTCTACAGAACCGCCTTCATATATAGAAGCCATCTCTGCAAGTATAGCAGCGTCTGCTTCATAAGTATATAATCCATAGTTTAATGAAGGTATTTCGTCCATCCATTTAGCAAATTCGCCAAACACTACCTGGTCACCAAAGAATGGGTCTCCAGCACTGTAAGCTTCTCCGCTTGCTGATGGCAAATAGGATCCAACTGCACCATTGCTGATTAGAATCTCTTGATAGAAATCAACATCTTTACCAAACGTTTCGTTTAAGAAATCAACCGCTAAATCCTTGTTCGCCGAGGATGACAATACATACCAGCTTGAGCCGCCTAGATTAGAAGCATTAACTGCACCCGGCACATCAAGTCTTGGTACCGGAGCAAGGGCCCACATGCCGGATTGTGAAGGTTCTGCTTTTACCGAACCTGTTATCCAAACACCTGTTGTAATAGATGCTACGTCACCTGTGTTCAGTGCACCAACCCATTCACCCCAACCGGATGTTTTCTTAGTCATAGGTGAATTAACAATATCCGTATAGATTCTAGCAGCTTCTGCCAATGCAACGTTATTTGCTATCGTTGGGTTACCATCATTATCGAAGTACCATGATCCGGCACCATTCAACATGATTCTCATAAGCCCACCGTCATAGGGGTCTGTAGCTAGCATTTGGTGTCCAGTCTTTTCAAAAACTTCTTCCCCGATTTCTATAAAACGATCCCATGTGATGTTATTCATATCTTCAGGAGAAAAACCGGCTTCTGCCAAATAATCTGTACGGTAATAGGTTCCTGCAACACCTGAGTCAAAAGGTACACCATAAACGCTGTCGTCCATAGTCATTAGCGCCACCTTATATTCTGCAAAGTCACTGTGATTAATCTTACCAGTTAAATCTTCAAAACTTCCTGGATATGATTGAAGATATTTTTGTGAATTATAGTCTTCAATAAGTACGATGTCCGGTAAACCGTCGGTTGTTCCGGATGCTAACATTGTATGAAGTTTTTGCTCAAGATCACCCTTGGCAAAGTCAACCACTTCAAACTCTACATCTGCATTGCTTTCTTTGTAGATTTCACCTGCACGATTCATAATCGCAATGTTGAAGTTAGGGTCCCACGCCCATATGGTTAGCTTCTGCGGTTCTGTTGTTTCGGCTCCCGTTGTTTCTGTTTCCGTTGTTTCTGTTCCCGTTGTTTCTGGCTGTGTTTCTGTCTCTGTAGCGCCACATCCTGCTATGGTACCTAGCATTGCCACTACAAGTAGAATTGATAGAAATTTTTTCATTTTACCCTCCTATTTTTCAATCGTCGTTAAGTTCTTACTCATAAACCTAATTGAATTATAGTAAAATTTTACCATCTTGTCAATAAAAAAATCGAATATTTCACTAAAAATAACCAAAACCATCAAAATGACACAAGGGTCTTGTTTAATGGTTTTGGTTGATTATTCATCCTATTTAATGGTATTGCGCTCAATAATTTTTACCGGTAATTGAATCTTAACCGGTATCTTTCTCCCTTCAAATCTTTCCATCATTAACTCTACAGCTTTTTCACCCATGAACTCATTATAAATCTTCACTGTTGTCAATGCCGGATAAGTATAGCTGGCTGTAGGTATATCATTAAATCCTATGATTCCAAGTATATCCGGAACTTTAATCTTTGCTTCATTTAAGGCTCTTAAGGCGCCTATAGCTATCGAGTCATTGGCCACAAAAAAAACTTCCGGTAAATCCCCTTGTCCAATTGCTTGATTCATGAGTTTATAACCACTTTGAGGTGTAAAGTCACCAATAAAATCAAATTCAGGGTTATATAAACCTTTCTTCTTCATATATTTTATAAAGGCATCATACCTCTTCTCGCCAATCGGGGTTCGGCATTCTTCCACTGTTTCAATACCACCAATGTAGCCTATACGCCTATAGCCTTTGTCCATGAGAAAATTCAACACTTTGATAACAGCTTTTCTAATGTCTATTGTGACTGAATCATATTCATCTTCAAATGGTGAAGAATCAATGAAAACCAAATTCTGATACCGGGCTTCAAATTCTCTGATTTCTGCAGTTGAGAACTTTCCAATAAATATAACACCATCAAGTACGATGTCCATGGTTGGGTTGGAGTTGCCAATTCTTGGAAACTTTATCAAATGGATCTGCTCATCCTGACATTTTTTCTCAATGCCCATACGAATGCCAAGATAATAGGGGTCTTCAATCTCGCCTTCATCTGTGACAAACTCAACAAGACCAATTGACCTTTCATCTTGATTCTGGCTAAATCGAGGTTTTTTTCTTCTATTTCTTGGTGTTTGATACTCCAGCCGTTCTGCAATTTCTACTATCAATAGTCTTTTTGCTGTGGATATGGACAAAGTATCATCATAATTCAACACTCTCGAAACCGTCGTTATAGAGACACCTGCTTCTTTTGCAATTTCTTTAATCGTAGCCATAATCGTCTCCTTAGTTGCTTTAATCTCATTTATACCATATAGTATATAAGATTTTCAGGCCACTTGTCTAGGGTCTAGTAAAAATATGTGAATATCATACAATTTAAGCTTCTATTAATGAAGCTTTGCTTTTATCTTTTAGTAAAATCGCCAATATTTTTACTGTTTTTTTACTATCTAAATATCCGACCTAATGTTTCTTCCACACTTTTTACACCTATTAGTTTTATTTCGCCTACATTTTTCATATGTTTAAGATTTGCATGGGGTATAATACAAGTTTTAAAGCCCATTTTCATGGCTTCTATCACCCTTTTTTCGCATTGTGTGATACCCCTAACTTCTCCCGTCAAACCCACCTCGCCCATGATTATTGCATCATCCATTATGGCCTTATTCTTAAAACTGGAAGCCAGAGCTGATACAATAGCAAGATCAAGGGAGGGCTCATTCACTTTTATGCCTCCGGCAATGTTAACATAACTATCATAACCACCCAATTGCATACCCATTTTCTTCTCTAGGACGGCAACCAATAGATTTACCCGGTTATAATCTGTACCATTTGCGGTTCTTCTTGGCATACCGAAATTGGTCGAACATACCAGTGCCTGTACTTCCACCAGTAATGGTCTTGTTCCTTCCATACAGCACGTCACCGCTGAACCCGATTCACCCAAAGGTTTTCCGGTCAACATGTATTCTGATGGGTTCTTCACTTCTCTTAGACCACTATCAACCATCTCAAAAACACCAATTTCATTGGTTGATCCAAATCTGTTTTTCACCGCTCGAAGGATACGATAGGAAACACTTCTATCCCCTTCAAAATATAAAACAGTATCTACCATGTGCTCTAATACCCTTGGACCGGCTATTGCGCCATCTTTTGTTACATGTCCAATTATGAAAGTGGATAAGTTTAACTGTTTCGCTATCTTCATCATAGATGATGTCACTTCTCTAACTTGTGAAACGCTACCCGGCGCTGACGTTAGAACGTCAGAATATATGGTTTGTATGGAGTCCACAATCAATATATGTGGTTTTTCGTTTTTTATAGCCTGTTCAATATGTTGCAAAGAAGTCTCTGCATACAAAAGAACATTTTCTCCATCTACACCCAGTCTTTCACCTCTTAATTTGATCTGCTTATTGGATTCCTCACCGGATATATAGAGTACTTTCAAGTCTTGATTAGATATCGTTTGACACATTTGTAATAGCAATGTTGATTTTCCAATACCCGGATCGCCACCAACCAGTGTTAATGATCCTTCAACGAGTCCACCACCTAATACTCTATCTAGTTCTTCTATACCGGTCTTAACTCTAGTATCTTGATTAATCGAGATGTCTTTTAGCTTTTCGACTTTACCCATAGCCATATCGTCGGACAAAACAGATGCTTTCTTTGATGTTACGCCGGTCATTTTCACTTCTTCCACCATCGTATTCCAAGAACGACAACCCGGGCACTGTCCCATCCACTTGGATGCCTCATGTCCGCACGTGTTACATACAAATACATTCTTTGCTTTTGCCATAAGTCCCTCCCTTTTTTTATACTCTGCTTTTTATGTCTAGCAATGCGTTTCCAACAATCATCCTAAAAACGGCATATAACTTTTGTCATATGCCGTTAATGGTTATTCTTTATTATGCTTTTTTTATTTCTACTTTTTGGTTACCACTCATAAAATCAACACCAAAGCCAATTTTACCGGCTAAGTTTGTTTTCATTTTACCAACCTGTACACCTTGTATGAAGACCTTATATTCTTGGTCCGCCTCAAGTTCCACCGTAATCTGAGCATCTTCCTCACCTTCGACTTCAAAGGTTACCTTTTCTTCGGTCACACTTAATTGATGAACTGTGGTTCCGGGAGTTGATTCATAAAGCAATCGGCCGTTTTTTTCTAGTTTTGTTACTGCACTGTAAGTCTTAACTTTATACATATCGCCGTCTACTTCAAAATCTTGTATCTTTCTCTTACTGTCCATCAGATAATTTCCAAAGCTAAGGGTGTTGTTGTTCTCAACTCGGATTAATTCTTGGATACCTGCCATTTACTTAACCTCCTAAAACTCTTGTGAGAATGGATTTATTCCAAGCTCTCTTTATGAATAGTTATCATTATATAGTATTTCGTCATGAAATACCAGTTGTTTTTCAGTTATTCTTGAGCTTCTCTAGGCTTAAAGGATAATGCATCACCTTCAATATCGATATCAATCCAATCACCTTCTGTTATAGCACCATCTAATATATGCTGTGCCAATTGATCCTCTATCTTTTGTTGTATGGCTCTTCTAAGAGGTCGTGCACCATAAGCTTCATCAAAGCCTTCCTTAGCGATAAAGTCTATAGCGCCTTCCGTTAAGAATAGCTTGATACCTAGATTCTTTTCCATTCTAATGGCCAATTGATTGAACATAATTCCTACGATTTCTCGAATATTTTCCCTAGTAAGAGAGTGGAAGACAATTGTTTCATCGATTCTGTTCAAGAATTCAGGTTTGAATATCTTTTTCACTTCATCCATAACATCTTTTTGCATGGACTTATAATTACTGACTTCATCATTCACTGAAGCAAAACCTAAGCGCTTAGGAGAAATAATATTTCTTGCGCCTGCATTTGATGTCATGATAACCACTGTGTTTTTAAAATCAATACGACGTCCCTGTGAATCCGTTATATGCCCATCGTCTAACACTTGCAACAATACATTGAAAACATCCGGATGGGCTTTCTCTACTTCATCAAAAAGCAAAACGGAATAGGGTTTTCTTCTTATTTTCTCACTAAGTTGACCACCTTCATCATATCCGATATAACCTGGTGGTGATCCAATCAGTTTTGATACACTATGCTTTTCCATATATTCTGACATGTCAACGCGTATCAATGCATTTTCATCTCCAAATAGTGCTTCAGCCAGTGCTTTTGTCAATTCTGTCTTACCCACACCTGTTGGTCCGAGAAAAAGAAAGGAACCTATCGGTCTTTTTGGATCTTTTAGACCCACTCTACCTCTTCGAATGGCTTTCGACAAGGCAACGATGGCATCTTCTTGTCCTACCACCCGCTCGTGTAAAACTTTCTCAAGATTTTTTAGACGTACGCCTTCCTCTTCTGTGAGTTTTTGTATAGGTATGCCTGTCCAATTGGCAATGATACTTGCAACTTCTTTTTCACCGACAACTTGTTCCGCCATATTACTTTTTGCTTCCCATTCCATTTTGGCTACGATTAATTTTTCACGAATTTCATTTTGTTTTCTCTTAATTTCTCCAGCTTTTTCATATGCTTCTTCCCTAATCGCCTTTTCTTTATCATCTTCCAGTTCTGCCACTTGTTTTTCCATTTCATTGATATCCGGTGGTGCTGTAAACGTGCTTAATCTAACTTTACTGGATGCTTCGTCAATGACATCAATGGCCTTATCCGGTAAAAAACGGTCCGAAATATACCTATTTGAGAGCTTAACTGCCTCAACAAGAGCTATGTCTAATATTTTCACCTGATGATGTTCTTCATACATGGTTTTTAAGCCTCTAAGTATGCCGATTGCTTCTTCCTCTGATGGTTCATCTACTTTAACAGGTTGAAAGCGTCGTTCCAAAGCCGGATCTTTTTCTATATGCTTGCGATACTCATCCAGGGTTGTTGCGCCAATAAGTTGAACCTCACCTCTTGCAAGGGAAGGCTTTAATATATTCGAAGCATCAATGGCACCTTCTGCTGCACCTGCGCCTACAATGGTATGTATTTCATCAATAAATAACAGAACATTACCGACGGCCAGAATCTCAGCAATAGCTTTTTTAATACGATCTTCAAATTCACCACGGTATTTAGAACCTGCAACCATGGAAGATAAATCAAGTGCAACCACCCTTTTACCTTTAATTGTTTCAGGAATATTACCCTCGATAATCTTCTGAGCCAAACCTTCTGCGATGGCTGTTTTTCCAACGCCCGGTTCACCAATGAGACATGGGTTGTTCTTCGTCCTACGACTGAGTATCTGGATGATGCGCTCAATCTCTTTATCACGGCCTATAATCGGGTCAAATTTTCCTTCTTTTGCCATCTGTGTCAAATCACGGCTGAATTGATCCAATACAGGTGTGTTGGATTCTTTTTTCTCATTAGGGTTGTTAGGTGCCAGTTTTTGATTGCCCACATCTTCACCTATGATTTTTAGAATTTCATGATAAATCTTTTGCTTTGAGCCACCTAAGACTTCTAGAATTCTTGTGGCCATTGAATCTGTCTCTCTAAGTAAAGCAATCAATATATGTTCTGTTCCAATCTCCTCCGAATGCATCTTGGTTGCCTCAGCTAAGCTTAATTCTAACACTCTACGTACCCTTGGTGTCATGCCTTCACCTTCTGAAGTTTGGACTTGATTGGAAACAATGACTTCTTTGATTTTATTGTAAACATCTTCATAGTTAATATTCTGACTGATTAATGTCTTTGCAGCAACCCCTTCACCTTCTTTTAATAAACCTAGTAAAAGATGTTCCGTACCTACATAATTATGACCCAGTTCTGCCGCAATCTCACTGGATAGGTTTATTGCTATTTGTGCGCGTTCTGTAAATCTTCCCATTTTTATCCTCCTATAAGCTGGGGCAAATGATCTCTGATATAATCTGCCCTAGCACTGTCTCTTTCATTAAGGTCCAAATCCCTGTTGTAGATGATTTGAAGATTGGCCGGTTGAATCTTAGCCATCAAATTATAAATGTTAATGCTTTTGTTATCAACGGTCTCAATGACGCCTAATTCAATACCCACTTTTAGATCCGATAAGAGTCGCATGGCTTCTTTTGAAGTAATCATTCTGGCATGACTTAAGACACCATATGACCGGTAAACAGCATCTTCAAAAAACTTTCTCTTATCCTTTAAAAGCTTGTGTCTAACAATGAGCTCTTGCTCAATGATCTGCTTTGTAACACTTGTTAAGTTATCTATAATCTCATATTCAGTTTGCCCAAGGGTCACTTGATTTGAGATTTGAAAAACACTGCCTTGCGCTTCCGTACCTTCACCATAAATGCCCCTAACCGTTAAACCAAATTTACCTATGGCTTCTAGTATGAATTGCAGCTGTCCAGTCGTTTCAAGAGCCGGTACATGAATCATATAGGATGCTCTAAGGCCTGTACCTAGATTGGTCGGACAAGCAGTTAAATACCCAAACTTGTCATCAAAGGCGTAGTCTAAGGCCTCTTCAAATAAATCATCTATATGATTGGCTTCTTTTAGTGCTTTATCTAAGTTCATGCCACATGCCATAGACTGAATGCGGATATGGTCTTCCTCATTAATCATGATACTCAAAGCCTCATCCTTTGATAGAATGAGTGATGCGGGCATTTTCACTTTGACGAACTGTGGGCTAATAATATGTTTTTCCATCATAGCGATCTTGTCAACTTGATTGATACGGTTCATAGCCACATGTTCAAAAAAACTGGTTAAAGTCTCTTTTGTGGTCTCAATAGCACTTTTTGTCATATTAATAACTTGGTTAGCACCTTCATCATCCAGTCGATTAGGAAAAGGATGATTTACCAGATTTCTTGCAAGGCGCACACGGCTGGATATGACCACGCCATGATAGGTTTCCGATTCCAAATCATACCACTTTTTCATAATTCAGCCTCCTTTTTAAGATCTTTTATCAGATCCCTAATTACGGCTGCTTGCTCATAATCTTCTTTCATTAAAGCAATCTTTAGATCACTTTCATAGGTTTCCATTTTATTTTGTAATTGTATTTTTTGATGCAGTTTGCTTGGGCGCTTTCCTGTATGATAAAGACTACCTTGTAATCGTTTAACAATTGGCTGAAGATGCGTATCAAATACTTTATAACAATGAGCACATCCCACCTTGCTTTTAGTCTTAAAGTCACCAAAAGTCATACCACATTTAGGGCAAGTCAAATCAACACTTTTTATCTGTGGGCTCTTATTATTCTTTAGCAAGCCACTTAAAAACTGCTGAAAAGACAGACCATCATTAAATAAGACGCCTTCATTTTCTTTGGCACACACTTCACAAAGATGAACTTCTTTTGTTTCGCCATTTAAAGTCTGATTTAAATATACGGTCGCTTCTCTTTGCTGACATTTTTCACACTTCATGGTTAATACCTCCTGCCTGTTACATTTTCACCTTACACCTGATGCAATATATGGCATCAGGGTGGTTTCCCGCCTGACACGACGGGCAGAATCGATATTCATAAATACCATCCTCATTCATAACCGGTGTTAATGTTTCGTCCCCATAGACGACACCATCTAAATCTTCTATACCTACTGCCTGATCCGATGTTATATCTAATAATTCAATGGCTTTAATATTGGCGTGTATCTTATCTGCCAACTTCTTATAGTTCTTTATTAATAAATAATCGCTTTTTAAGTCGTTATATACCTGTTTACCAAGTTGTCGGTACATTCTATTTATAAGGCTATTAAGTTCTTTTCTTTTTTCATCCATATTATAATATCTACCATCCTTTCTTTTATACTATTATAGCATAAAAGGGTTAGAAATTGAAGATTCTAACCCTTTACGATCTTAGGCATAATAACCTAGCCTGATCATCTTATTTGAATTCTAACATAGCCTCATCAATGAGCTCTGTGGACATAAGGCCTGGATAATAAGCAATGACACTCCCATCCCGGTCAATAAAGTATGTGGTCGGATAGCCTGGAATTGTAAACTGGCTGGTAACGTCACCGTCTTCATCTAGTACCATGGGCATAGTATAATCAAACTGCTCATACCAATTGATGACGCCTGCTCGATCTGTATTCTCATCTGTGGTTACATTTACAAGCAGTATCTGTAAATCATCTCCGTATTTTTCATAGGCTTCTTGAAAATCTGGCATTTCTTCAAGACAGTATTTACACCACGTTGTCCAGAAATTCAAAAAAACAATCTTACCCCGATAATCTGACAAACTAATGGCCTCGCCTGTTGAGCTGGTTAATGTGAATTCCGGTGCCATAATCACTTCTCGTTCCGGTTGACTGGTCGTTGCCGATTCCTGGGTTGTTGTTTCATCCATAATTTCTTCTTGGTTTTCATTCTCGGCTTGATTCACTTCAGGTTCTTTGCTGCAGGCTGCTAATGTAAGCACGCTTATTATAAGTAGTACTGTCATCCATTTTTTCATATAAACCTCCTATATGTTTAGTATGTTCACTTGATTTGTGAGCATTAGTAAACCCATGGTCATCATAATTAGGCCTGCTACAATTTTAATCCATTTAAAATATTTATAAACTGCCTTAAATTTTTTGACGAAAAAACCCACCATGAGTGCTGATAACAAAAACATAACTGCAAATCCCATGGAGTATACCAACATCAAGCCACCTGCAAGGATATAGTTTTCTTTGAAAGCTGCCATAAATAATATGGATGCAATAATTGGACCATTACATGGTGTCCATCCGAAGCTAAAGGTTATACCTAACAAAAATGATTTGATTATACTGGGCGTGTATGTCTTATAGTTAATTCTTTTTTCCCTCTCCATAAAACCAAGACGTAATCCAAATATAAAATACAAACCAAATAGCAAAAGCAAAAGCCCACCTGCCATACGCAAAACATCACTGTATCTTATAAAAATTCCATAAATTGCCTTTGCACCAAAGCCAAGTAAAATATTAAGCGCTGTCAATCCCAACACAAAAGCAAGGGCATTGGTCATCAATTTTTTATGAATCTTCGGATCTTCCAAAGATGTGAAGGCTTCACCTGCTAAATAGCCAAAATAAACGGGTAACAAAGGTAATACACAGGGTGTAAAGAATGTTAATATACCACTGGTAAAAGCTACAAAAAATGATACATCTCCCAAACCATCACACCTTTCTAAATTTGATAAAGTTTATTATAATATATAGATATAATAATGTAAAGTTAAATAAGTATGAACACAACTTTATCTTTCATTCCATTCCTTGTTTTGTAGCCTTATGAGGGTGGTTATAGACATGGCTAAGGAAATAGTCACGGATGCCACTAATGTGATCCCTAGATTTTGGTATGAATGATGACTGAGTATGCTTTGAGCACCTATTAGTAAACCGGAAGGTAAATATATATGCATATTCAAATAACTACCTATAAAATACAAGAACAAAGAAAATCCCAAAGTCATAAATCCGGTTCCTATTGAGTTTTTAATGATTGTACCAAAGAACATCACTAAATTCACTAAGAAAATCATATAACCGCCATACAACAACCCTATGACAATAACAGACCACAATCCAATATCAAAGGAGAATAATACGCCAGCATACAAGTAACAAATGACCATACCAAAGGTAGATGCAAGCATTAAGAAAATACTAAAGACCAACAACTTAGAGGTCAAAATAGAAAACAACTTTTTTCCTGAACATATTGGCAAAACCATTGTGTTCTCTTTAATCTCCTGAGCCAAAAGGCCACTTAAAGCAAATACAACGATAATGGCGCCTATTTCAAACAAGTCGCTCATATACCCTAATATAGCGCCTTTCTGACTCATATCAATCATGTCACTAATGGACGCCGCATTCATACCCGGAAACTGATTCAGCAGCAACTGTGGCAATATAAACTTCATCATAATGGGTGTTAGTATTGCAAAAAACAAGAAACTTGTTGTGATGACTAAAAACCTACTTGTTCTCAAACCCATTCTTAATTCTTTAATGATATCTGATTTCATAGGCCTTGAACCTCCTTAATAAAAATATCCTCCAACGTACGCTTTCTTCTACTAAATTCTACAATTTTTAAATCATTGTCGATTATGGTTTGCATCAAAGATCGGACGGATGCATGGCCATCTTCCATTTTTATAACCATGGCTTGATTATTTATTTCTACTCCCAGTACCCTTTCACTACTATTAATACAATTCATCGCCGCTTCTGTCACCTTATCTTCAAAGACTACATCGTATAGTGACTGAAAGTGACTTTCTTCCAAATCCTTCATTGACTTTTCAAGCACCATCTTCCCTGATGCAATAATGCCGATTTTATCGCATACCCGTTCTACATCATTTAAAATGTGAGATGAGAATAATACGGTCTTCCCCATATCTTTAAGCCCCTTGATTAATTGTAGTACATCATTTCTGCCCTGTGGATCTAGAGCTGATGAAGGTTCATCTAATATTAAGAGACTCGGATCATGTAAGATTGCACTACATATGCCAAGCCTTTGTTTCATACCTCTTGAAAAGGTACCGACTCTTCTATCCTTATCTTTATCCAGTCCGCCCCATTCTAATATTTCATGAACCCGTGCCGGTTTGATTTTATGAGTGCCACAATCGCCTAAATAGACTAAAGTCTCATAAGCACTCAGCCAAGGATAGAACCTTGGATCCTCAGGTAGATACCCAAGGTCCAAATCGCTTGGTTGAATAATATTCGTGACATCGTCATTGCCAACCAAGCATATGCCACTTGTGGGCTTTGACAAGCCGGCCAATATATTCATCGTGGTGGATTTACCTGCACCGTTTTTCCCGATGAAGCCATAGATTTCCCCTTGTTCAACTTTTAGATTCAAACCATTCAATACTTCAAAATGTTTAAAACTTTTCTTCAAACTTTTAACTTCTATCATTATATCTCACGCTTTCTACCAACAATCAAAAATGTGATTGGTCCAATCAGGTTGATAAAGATACAAATGGCAATCCATGCCCACTTATTCAGATTAGCTACCCCTTCTTGCATGATTTTAACGACACAGTAGATGATTAGACCCAGTTGTATCGCTAGTAAAGGCAGTAACATGATCAACATTTCTTTTGTTAATTCAATTGTATTCATTTTTTTCCTCCTATATAACTGTTTTATGAGTATCTATGTATAGTATATAGCCAGGTACAGTCATATATGAAGTCACCAGCGTCATATGACCAGTCACAAGAAAAGCGTTCTAACGAACGCGTTAAAAAGCTGACTCTTTACGTGAGTTGGCTTTTTTAACATTCTTCTTCATTTTATATTGTTTTATTGATGATTTTTTGTTATAACATTATTGGTGATGTTATGAACAGTAAATCTTTTAAGATAAAAGATATTTTTTCAGACCGTTGGGATGATTTTGTTGCTCTAGGTTATCCTCTACGTCCCGCTATTTTACATAATGTCAGAAAAATCATTAATTGTGGTGATCCTTCCATGGGTCATGCTCTTTATTTTTGTGACCATTGCGGCAAAATAAAGCATGTTCCATTTACTTGTAAAAGTCGTTTTTGTAATTCTTGTGGTGCCAAATACATTCAAGACAGAGCTGCTTCTATATCTTCCAAACTTATTCAGTGTGAACATCGTCATATTGTTTTTACCATCCCTAAAGAACTTCGCCCTTTTTTTCGCAAGGATCGTTCCTTACTTCATCTTCTTTTTCATGCTTCTGCTGCAACTATTCATGCTTGGTTTTACTCCATTAATAAATCTGAATCTTTCAAGCCTGGTTTTATCTCTACACTTCATACTTTTGGCCGTGACCTTAAATGGAATCCTCATATTCATATGCTTATTACTGAGGGTGCTTCTGGTAATAAAACTGTTTGGCGTAAAATACCTCACATCCCTTTCACTATGCTTCGTAAACGTTGGCAAACTACTTTACTTGACTTACTACATCGTTATCTAGGAGATTCTTTTTATAAACTTAAGACTTCCTTATTCAAAACTTATCCTTCTGGCTTTTATGTCTATGCTAAATCTAACATGCTTTCTAATTCTGTTGATTCAATTAAATATATTATTAGGTATACTGGCAGACCAGCTATGGCTCAGTCCAGAATTCTTGATTATGATGGTGAATTCGTAACTTTTTTTTATAATCGTCATGAAGATAATGAAAAAGTAATTGAAAAGATACATGTCTTTGATTTTTTTAAACGTCTAATAGTTCATATTCCTGATGAGCAGTTTAAAATGATTCGTTATTACGGGTTATATGCCAAAAAATATAAACATTCTTCTAAGCTATTTTTACTTATGACTGCATCTAAACGTAAATTTTTCAAACAAAATTCTCATTGGCGTGCACGTCTACTTCTTCATTTTGGTATCGATCCACTCAGGTGCCAATGTGGTAACACAATGAAACTTCTAAATATTTTTGCTACTTCTAAAACCCACCTTCTTGATAAACCGCCTCCTCAGCTTTATAATAGTGCTTAGCATAATTATGGAGGTTAATTAATAATGAATATTTTAGAAGGCTTTACTAAAATGATGATCTCGTTGAATTTATCTGTACTAAATGTAACTACTCTTTGTGGGTTCCGCGTTTCATTGTAGAAGAATTAGAGCAAGACAATATTTTTGATGGTCTAGATCCATCAACACCACCACAACCAGATTGCCAAGTTTGTGATGGTGCCATGACACCTAAATCTTATATTGGTGTTCGTGGTATAAAGTACGAATATAATAAATAAGTTATTCTTGAATATATCCAAGGTTTATTTTTATGCCCTAAAAATATACTCCTTGTTTATTAGGAAAGTAGGACTTTCCTAATAAACAAGAAAAAGCTTCGCTTCGTTATGAGCTCTGCTCATATTTCTGAACGGTTCGATAGGAAACTTCCTTGATAGTTTACATAGCATTGTCTTTCCTAGAGAACAAAAAAAAGAAACCAATCCAATGTGGAATGGTTTCTTTTCATCTTCTTATGATGTTTGTTATTAATTTATAAGACTACTTTTAGTATGCCACTTTCATCAACAGCTTTTATGGCTTGTAAAAGTACTTCTTCATCTTGAACCAGGGCTAACCTTACATAACCTTCACCTGAAGGCCCAAAAGCACTGCCAGGCGTTACGATAAGGCCTGCTTGCTGGACGAGATCCATAGCAAATTCTGATGACGATTTATAATGCATGGGTATACTCGCCCAGACAAACATGGTGGCTTCAGGTTTATCCATAGTCCAACCAATCCTTGTAAATCCTTCACACAATATATCACGCCTACTTTGATAGATTGACTTTGTGGTTGTCACACATAGCTGATCCCCTGTTATGGCTGCAATTGCTGCTTTTTGAACCGGCAAAAACATGCCATAGTCAATATTGGATTTAAGGCGCTTCATTCTTGAAACAACCGCTTCATTGCCTACACAAAATCCGATACGTGCACCTGCCATGCCATAGGTTTTGGAGAGAGAATTTAATTCGACCCCAACTTCTTTTGCACCTTCATAAGCTAAGAAACTGCCTACCTTCTTACCGTCAAAAACCAGTTCACTATAAGCATTATCATGTACAACAATCAAATCATGCTGACGGGCAAATGCTATCAAATCCATATAAAAGCTATCCGGTGCTATGGCCGTTGTCGGGTTATTGGGATAGGATACCAGAATCATTTTTGACCTTTTGACGACCTCTTCCGGGATGGCCTCAAGCTGTATGATATAGTCATATTCTTTCTTTTGTGGCATATAGTATATTTCTGCACCCGCAAGTAGTGGTCCATCTGCAAAAACCGGATAGCAAGGGTCCGGTACAAGTACGACATCGCCTTCATCAACAACACATAAGGCAATATGGGCTAATCCTTCTTGTGAGCCAAGTAGTGAACAAATTTCTGTTTTAGAATCTAGCTGGACGTCATAGCGTTTTTTATACCATTTTGAGACAGCTTCTAATAAGTTTTCTTTGTCATTAATGGCATACACATATTGGGTCTCATCTTCAATACCTTGCTTTAGAGCCTCCCTAATATGATCTGCCGGTGGTATATTGGGTGTTCCCACACTTAAGTCAACAACAAATTCACCCGCCTCTATTCTTTGTTTTTTTATTTCAAGCAACTGGGTAAAAATACTCTCACCAAATCGGTTCATTCTTTTTGAAAATCTCATAATTATGCTTGTATGATATTTATAGAAGTAAATATCACACTTTCCTTTCTTTTTTATTCGTGACTATAATACATTCAGATACTGTGGTACCTTTGATTTTTTTCTGTAGCACAGACTACTTAACAGGAGTGTATTGCCGCTACCTTTATCTGAATTGTTTATTAGCTGGATGTGCCATACATTTTGTATAGAGTACTTATCTCATTCAAGTCTACAATGATAATCGCTGGTGGACGTCATGGTATCAATAATTCGAAAGGAGATTTAATCTCATGATCTATCTTGGCATTGATATCGCCAAACTTAACCACTTCGCCGCAGCCATATCTTCTGATGGTGAAGTACTTCTCGAGCCGTTCAAATTTACGAATGACAGTGATGGCTTCCATTTGTTGCTCTCTTCAATTAGTTCCTTTAAAAGAGTGACCTCATCATTGGTCTTGAATCAACAGCTCACTATGGCAACAACCTTATTGAATTTCTTGTATCTAGACACTTTAAGGTTTGTCTCATCAACCCACTTCAGACTTCATCTATGCGAAAAATAACATTCGCAAGACTAAGACTGATAAAGTTGATACCTTTGTTATCGCTAAAACCCTTATGATGCATGATCATCGTTTCCTCACTGTAGAAGACATTGATCTTATGCATTTGAAGAATCTTGGACGTTTCCGTCAGAAGCTGGTTAAAACCGTACTAGGTTGAAAATTCAGCTAACTTCTTATATGGATCAGGTTTTCCTGAACTCCAATACTTCTTCAAATCAGGTTTGCATCAGAAAGCCTGTTATCAGCTTCTTAAAGAAGCTCCTACTCCGGATGCTATTGCCTCCATGCATATGACTCATCTTTCAGCTCTTCTTTTAAAAGCCTCCCACGGCCACTTCAAGAAAGAACATGCTAAAGCATTAAGAGTTCTTGCAAGGGAGTCTGTCGGATCCAGCGACAGGTCTTTATCTATTCAAATAACTCATGCTATCGAGCAAATCGAGTTATTAGATAGCCAGTTAAAAACTGTTGAATCGGAAATGCAATCAATTATGCTTTCACTTGATTCACTTATCATGACCATTCCAGGCATTGGATTTGTCAATGGTGGAATGATTCTTGGTGAAATTGGTAACATTAAACGCTTCTCCAATGCTAGCAAAGTTCTAGCTTATGCTGGGTTAGATCCGTCTGTTTATCAGTCTGGAAACTTTGTTGCCAAACGTACACGTATGTCAAAACGAGGATCAAAAACCTTACGTTATGCATTAATTAATGCTGCAAACAATGTTGTTCGTAACAACGACACATTTAAAGCTTATTACGATACTAAAAGAGCTGAAGGCCGAAACCACTACAACACTTTAGGTCACTGTGCCGGTAAGCTTGTCAGGGTCATCTATAAGATGCTTACTGACGAAGTCGAGTTTAATCTCGACTAATTAAAACCCGAATATCATTTGATTTTGAAAACTACCTTATAGGGAGTCTTATTAAAGTTACCCTTTTTTAAGGAATTCGATTAAAAAGAATTTCCAGCTAATTTATACTTGACTTTTCATAGCTGGTCTCCTTAACTCATTTTAATAGCCAATTTTTTTTAAGGCAATGATGGCATTGGCACGATTGGCAACTTCTAGCTTCATATAAATTTGGCTCACATAGTTTTTGACCGTACCAAGAGACAAATAAAGTGCTTCAGCTATTTCACGGTTATCTTTACCCTGAACCATCCATTTGATGATTTCCAGTTCTCTTGGTTTAAAATCTTCAACACTTATGCCTAACGATTGTGATCTTTGTGACATATCAGGATGTCTATTCTTACTGTCTTCTACCAGACGGTTGGTGATCTTGGCGGCTACTGCACCAGGCAAAATAATATTCCCCGATAAACTGTCTCTTATTGCCTGAACAAGTTTCTCCCTACCAATATCCTTTAAGAGATATCCGGATGCACCATAGGTCATCGCCCTTATAATATAATCGTCCTCATCGAAAGTTGTAAGCATTATAACCCTAATGTCACTGTTATATGCCTTAATCTGTCGTGTAGCTTCAACACCATCCACTTCCGGCATTCTTATATCCATCAAAATTATATCCGGTATATGTGTTTTTGCTTTTGTAACCGCCTCCAAACCATTTCCGGCTTCATCTATGATTTCTATATCCTCATAATTTTCTAGTAAAGCACGTAAACCCTCTCGTACAATAACTTGATCATCCACCAACATTAATTTTATTTTTTGCATATACTATGACCGCCTTTCATCACCCTATTCTCGCCGTCCCATTGGTAATAGAATACTGATTGTAAAACCTTCCAATTGTTTTCCCTCAAAATGACATTGTCCTCCCAGACTTTCAATTCGGTTTTTCATGTTCGTAAGTCCGGTACCTAATACAAAAGCTTCTCCACCAACACCATTATCACTGATTGTCATCTGATAACTGTTTTTATAGCTCTGTATCAGTAGGTCTAATTCTGTTGCTTCTCCATGTTTTAAGCTATTGGTTATACATTCTTTAATGGCATCTATCAAAACCTTTTGGTGTATGGGTAGAATAAGAATACCTTCTTCAATAATAATATTCATTTTTAACCCTGTTGATTTTGTAACCGCATCCGCCAGTTCATTCAATTGACCATCAAAATCCTCTATATTTTCATCTCTAATCGCCTTAATCGAACTTCTAATCTGTGTCAAGCTATCCCTTACTTGTTTTTTTGCAAGTTCAAATTTTTGATTCGCTTTTTCAGGGTCTTTATTCATGATCATAGTTCCGGCTTCTATGGCAATGGCTGCTGTTGTTAACAAATGCCCTACTGAATCATGAATCTCTCCTGTAATTCGATTCCTTTCAGCAATTCTGCTCATTTCTTCTAATTTATCAGATTGAATTTTCAAGTCTTCAAGTGTATTTTCCAATATATTATTTGTTATCATTTGTTTTTTTAAAGTGTAAAAAGCCGCCACAAACAGTACATAGACAAGCAGATTTACATAAATTGATCCTATGAGCCTATCCACATCTACAGGTTGCTTAGCTATGCCTATTTTTATGCCGCTATCCACCAATAACAATACAAAGCCGAATATAATATACACCTTAGACTTCTTCAACCAATAATTATTAATAATACTTGCTATAACCACCAATACAATCAAAAGTGTATTAATATTATTCCCTAGAAAATGAATAAAGACAACCATCACCGTCTGTATTATAGGCATTGTAGAATGAAATAAGGGTTTCATTTTATTAAAAAGTATTCTATTTAAGATTAACAATGTAAAAGATATACCCAGCAAAAGGACCATAAGCGTAAAATAACCGTCTTCAATCCTATCTGTAACCACTCTAAGGGATAGAACTTCATAAGCCATAACCAAACACAAAAAAATCCCCTCAACAAACTGACTATCAATACCTTCAATACTTTGTCTTTGATCTATGTGTTTTCTAGTAGCAAATAGATAAATGGCAGCTGCTGGAAGATTGAACAGGGCTATGAAAAAAATATAGATCCACTTCTTCTTTTGATCAAGATTATCATTATACCAACAATGCCTGATATACATAGCTTGCATGGATACTTGCATGAGTACGCCCGGTATAATAATAGGCATGTAATCGTTAACGGTCATAGAGCCTCCTATATTGTAGATGAAGGTGTTTTGTTTGCAATATGTTCTGTTTAGATTATATCATTTTTTACCTAATATTTATAGTCTTGTTCTTTTTTGCGTCTTATTCTAACCCTAATATTTCATTTTCGTTATACATCTCATGATTGGATTGACAATTGCCGATTATATGTTTAGCATAGAATTGAGGTTTTATACTATTTCCAATTCTTGGAGGCGAATTATGACAGAGGATAATAAACATTCAAAGGGTAAATTAAAGGTCTTTACGGCTGTAGTATTGATTATTGTATTGGTCTTAGCCATAGCCTATGTCTTTGATCAGGGTAAAGTAGGTTCAAGTCAGTCTGATAAAAGCTTAACACAAACCTCTGATGGCAAAAACTTAGATAGTGGCATTTCTTATGGTAGCACTTCAGGCATACCTTCTGATAAGACTGATACACCTGAATCCACAGAATCTGTAGATGTTACAGAATCCAAGGAACTTAGAGAAAGCTCAATACCGACCGTTAATGATCCTATGGAAAATGAGTTTCGCCTCATTACCAATATGAAAACTTCCTTAGGTCTGATGACTTGGGATGATCAAGTCCATCTGCCTGATATCCTAGGTGACCACCAAACCGAGATTATCGAGACCATTGGTCAAGGTGGAGATACTTTTGAAGGATCGAAACTCAAAACAAGAGAATATGATGGCTTAAGGGTTACACTATTATCCCCAAAAGATAATGGAAAGGCTTATTATGTTTTGAGAATGGACATAAGCAATAACCTATTTGAAACTTACAGAGGTATCAAAGTCGGTGATTCACTTTCAAGACTTGAAAATACCTACCCAGAAATTCAACAAGTCGAAACAGGTGATACGCTTCAAGATACCTACCGGTTTACGGATCATAGTTATCGGTATATTGAGTTTATACTTGTTGATGATGTTGTAACTTTTATTGAGATTGGTATGGAATTGCAATAAATATAAAGAATAGATTATGGGTCATGTGATGTTGGTTTTATGAATGTTGGTCCCGCGAATGTTGGTCCCATGAAAACCCTTCCATAGCTGTATGACTACGGTCGACCGTTGGTGCATCCTGCACCAAAAGTCGACGAGCAACATCCATGTTGCTCTGCTTTAGTCACACAGTCTATTCCAGGAACTTCATGGTCGGTTTTGGCCTACTAGAGTATTACCGATTAGTCGTAGTTTTTCATTTGGTACTTACTATTAAAATCAAAACTAATACTCACTTTTTATACTAATGAAATTTAAAAGAATAAATGAAAAGTGATTTTTTAACAGAGTATGAAGTTCCATGCATAAGAAAAGAGGCCGTTGTAGCTAATCCACGGATGGGTTTTCATAGGACAACTTGAGAAAAACCAAAAAAGTAGTAACCTTAGATTTCCATCCATGGTTACTACTTCGTTAAGAAACTAGGGACTACCAATCATAGGTTGTCCTTTTTTGTTGATTTGTCGTTATTTTGCTAATATCCTAAGATATGGCCGACTTTTTAATCTGATTAAAGGCTTGCAGGACACTCGGAACCAATAGTACAATCGCTGTCACAAATCCTTCTACACCTGTATAAGAAAAATTATACCAAAATGAATATAGAATGGTGTTCCAACCTTCCGGCGTGTATTCAGCAAAGAATATAATACCTGATAAAAAGTGAAAAAAGAACCTACCCATAACTCCAATAGCTAATCCTTTGACCAACCCGTGTTTTGAGCCTGCAAAGATACCGGATAAACCTAATGCTCCAAAGGCTAAAGGATAATCCAATAAAAGCTGAACCGGGTGCATGACCCATCCTCCAAAGACCAGTTGAAGAAGTCCGTAAACAATACCAGCCAGTACCCCTTGCCTTACACCATAAAAATAACCGATGACGACAATGAAAAACATACTAAATAAGGTAATGGAACCACCTTGAGGCAGAGCAAAAAGCTTGATCTGTGATAGCACCATGGCCAGTGCAATAGCTACCCCTGAATAGGCCAAAGGCTTAATCTTGTGTTCCAAACTGCGTTCCTTGTTAACCAAAATAAGTGCCAGCAGTAATAATAAAACTGCCAATACAATGATGATGACCTTACCCATATCGGATTCAATAATGAGTTGAAGATCACCTGTTGCCCATGCTTCCTTAAATCTTTCGAACATAAAAAAACCTCCTAACGAAATTATCGTAGGCGGTATTAACTGAATGCTATGATGATATTACTCAAGCACTGCTTTCCTACGCCAGCATGATCTGGTTCAGGTATGAGGGTCAGTTAATACTATCTCAGCCGTGTGACGGCTCCCCTAGCGATTTGCTCTATTAGCATACTGCTTTTCTGTTTATCTGTCAAGATGATTTCAGTATTAATAAAAAACTTTACTATAGAATAATGATTCTCCATGATATTTAATTGTATTATAATTGATTTCAGGAGGCAACATGGATATTTTTATCGCAAGACAACCTATTTTTGACCGTAATCATAAAGTTTTTGCTTATGAACTCTTATATCGTAAAAATGATTCGAATGCGTTTGATGGCTCCGTCGCTTCGGATGTTGCCACTTCTATTTTATTGATGAACAGCTACTTAAACTTTGGAATCCAGCATCTTGTCGGGACAAAAAAAGCTTTTATCAACTTTGATAAGCAACTCATTCTTAACGAAATCCCCCTACTTTTGAACACTGAACATGTCGTCATTGAACTATTAGAGGATATCATACCTGATCAAAATTTTCTTAACAAAATTGAAAGCCTAAAAAATAATAACTATGTATTAGCTTTAGATGACTATGTTGAAAGCTATGCGTACCCAGAAGTAACGACGCTTTGTGACATTATTAAAGTAGAATTTATGGGTACCTCTAGGGAAGCCATTGAAAGAATTTGTACTCAATTAAAATCAAAAGGCAAACAACTTCTAGCCGAAAAGGTTGAAAACAGAGATGAGTTTGAATGGGCTAAATCCATTGGATTCGACTATTTTCAAGGGTATTTTTTCTCAAAGCCTGCGATGGTCAAATCCAAATCCATTCAGGACAGCTCTTCCCAATATATTCGCCTTATGTCAGAAATGCATGCCAAAGAGCTGTACTATAAGAAAATTTCTCAAATCATTGAAATGGACATCGCCTTAACTTATAAACTTCTAAAGCTTGTGAACTCAAAATTTGTTCAAAATCAAAAAATCAACAGCATTCAACATGCCTTGTCCATACTGGGTATCAAAACTTCAAGAGAGTGGTTAAGCCTTGCTACGATACAAAGCTTGTCTTCAGTCGAAACCAATCAATTGGTCATCACATCTATGGTAAGAGCCCATCTTTTAGAATTGATTGCAAAAAACTCAGTTCAAAAAAAGAATCACAAGAGATGTCACTAATTGGCCTGCTTTCTGTTCTTGATGTTCTGTTAGAAAAAAAAATGGAAGATCTACTCCTAGACCTTCCTGTATCTGATGATATTAAAAATACGTTACTAGGTTATGACACACCTTATTCCTGTGCCTACAAACTATGTCTTACTTATGAAAGAGGCGAGTTTGATCAATTGGAAGGTTGCAGTGCCCTCATGGGTTACGATCTAACACAACTAACCTCCCATTATGTTCAAGCTGTCAAATGGGCCGATGAACTACATACATTACTCCAAGTGCCTTCTCAGTGATACTTTTATAATATTCCTATCACTTATTTGATACCGATATCGGTTCTGTATTGTTTGTTCTCAAATTCAATCTCAGACACAGCCTTATAAGCCGTTTTTCTTGCATCTTCCATTGAATCTCCAAAGGCTGTCACACCAAGGACACGACCGCCATTAGTAACAACTCGGTCTCCCTCTTTTTTTGTACCGGCATGAAAAACGACAACATCGTCTTTCTTTTTTTGTTTTTCTAAACCGGTAATAGTATAACCCTTCTCATATGCTATAGGGTAGCCTCCAGACGCCATAACAACACATACCGTTGGTCTATTGTCCCACTTAAGTTCAATCTCATCTAATCGACCGTCAATGGCCGCTTCCAAAACATCAAATAAATCCGTTTTTAGCTTTGGTAATACAACTTGTGCTTCTGGATCTCCAAATCTTGCATTGTATTCAAGCACCTTAATCCCCTGTGGTGTTAGCATCAAACCAAAGAATATAATCCCTGTAAAGGATCTTCCTTCCGCTTTCATGGCTTTCAAGCTGGGCTCAAATATGGTTTTCATGGCTACTTCGTGCATTTCCTTCGTATAATACCTGCTGGGAGAAAAAGTGCCCATACCACCCGTATTTGGTCCTTCATCGTTATCAAAAGCACGCTTATGATCTTGAGCACTTACCATGGGTAAAACATGCTCTCCATCACAAAATGATAATACTGAAACTTCCGGTCCGGTCATGAATTCTTCCACCACCATGACTTTTCCTGCATCACCAAACTTCTGGGCTATCATAATCTCATCTACACCCGCCAAAGCTTCTTCTTGGGTCTCACAAATCAAAACACCTTTGCCAAGGGCCAATCCATCTGCTTTAAGAACTGTAGGATATGAGCAGGTCTTAAGATAAGCTTTTGCTTGATCTGGATTTTCAAAAACTTCATAACCGGCTGTTGGAATATTGTATTTTTTCATTAGGTCTTTGGCAAAAACTTTACTGCCTTCAAGTATGGCAGCATTTTTTCTTGGACCAAAAATACGTAAGCCATTAGACGCAAAGATATCCACAACGCCTAGCATCAATGGATCATCCATCCCCACGACTGTCAAATCAATGGCTTTTTCAAGGGCAAACTCAAGAAGCCCTTTTACATCCGTTGCTGATATATCCACACAGCTTGCCATTTCCATGATACCTGCATTGCCCGGGGCACAATAGATCTCAGTTACTTTTTTACTCTGTGCAAGTTTCCATACAATGGCATGTTCACGGCCGCCACCACCGATAACAAGTACTTTCATCTTGACTCCAATCCTTGATTCGTTTATAGATACAACTTTATATGCTCTATTATATAAGCTTTTTCTTATACACTCTACCATCTCTTACTTCCAATTGGCCCTTAGCAATTTGATTAATCACTTCCGGTAACAACTGCCATTCTGCTTCTTCCATAATGCGCTTTTGTAGTGTTTCCGCCGTATCTGTTTCTAAGACTTCAACTGTTTTTTGGGCAACAATGGGACCGGTATCTGTACCCTCGTCTACAAAGTGTATGGTTGCACCTGATACTTTAACGCCCCGCTCAAGGGCTGCCTCATGAACTCTAAGACCATAGAAGCCATCTCCTGAAAACGCCGGTAAAAGAGATGGATGCACATTGATAATTCTATTCCTATAGGCGTTAATGAACCGACTGCCAAGTACGACTAAATAGCCTGCCAGTACCACCAGATCTACTTCTAATGCTTGAAAATGATCAATTAATGCTTGATCGAATGCTTCTCGCGTTTCATATGTTATTGGGCTGATCCAAGAGGTTGATAGACCATGCTTCTTAGCTCTTTCTAGAGCATAGGCCTTTTTCCTATTACTTACCACTGTTACAATTTTTGCATTTTTTATTTCTTGATTCTCGATACGATCAATAATGGCTTGCAGATTGGTTCCGCCACCTGATACTAATATACCGACTTTTAACATAATTCCACTCCTGATTGACCTTGTTTTACTTCTCCAATGACATATGCTTTTTCACCTATAGATTCAAGGGCCTTAATCGCCTGATCCACCTCACTTGGAGCTAGAGCCACAATCATGCCAATCCCCATATTAAAAGTGTTATACATGGCTTCCTGCTTGATATCTCCTAGGGCTTGCATGACATTGAAGATTGGATGCACCGGCCAAGTACCCAGTTGTATCTTGGCATAACAATCCATCGGTAACATTCTTGGTATGTTTTCAATAAATCCGCCACCGGTAATATGGCTGATGGCTTTTATCTTAACGGCTTCTTTTAAAGTTTTGATCATCTTGACATAAATCTTTGTCGGTACAAGAAGGGCTTCTCCAAGATTGGTATCAAGACCGGCTACTTCAAGCGCTAATTTCTCCCTTGTCGGATTAAAAAGTTTTCTGACCAGGGAATACCCATTACTATGAATACCCGATGAAGGTAGACCGAGTAATACATCCCCCTCCTTTATGTCCTTGCCATCGATCACATCTTTTTTATCAACAATACCAACTGAAAATCCTGCCAAATCGTATTCATTTTCAGGATAAAATCCCGGCATTTCCGCCGTTTCTCCACCAATCAAAGCTGCACCCGATTGTCGACAACCCTCAGCTATACCGCCTACGATGGTGGCGATTTTTTCCGGAACATTTTTGCCGCAAGCTATATAATCTAAAAAGAATAAGGGTTCTGCTCCTGCACATATAATATCATTCACACACATAGCAACAGCATCAATGCCGATGGTATCATGTCGATCCAGTTCAAATGCAATCTTTAATTTCGTACCGACACCGTCTGTACCGGAAACCAATATCGGCTCTTCCATCTTATGCTTAGCCAGTGAGAAAAGCCCTCCAAATCCGCCTAAATCCGTCACCACTTCTTCTCGCATCGTCGTTTTAACATGTGCTTTCATCAGTTCAACTGCCTTGTAGCCTGCTTCCACATCTACACCGGCTGACTTATAATCTATTGACATCCTTTTGCCTCCTCATCTACGATTTCTACCGGATAATTGCCTGTAAAACAACCGGTACAGAATTCACACCCAGCTCCTTTAAAGGTTGATAATAAACCTTCTCTACTGATATACCCAACACTGTCTGCACAGATGAGGTCACGTATCTCATCCAAGCTGTGGGTGCTGGCAATCAAGTTTTCCCGTTCCGGCGTATCAATACCAAAATAGCAGGAGTATTTAACCGGCGGGGAACTGACCCTAACATGAACCTCTGTTGCACCGGCTTCTCGTAATAGATTCACAATTCTTCTGCTGGTTGTACCCCTAACAATGGAATCATCAATCATAATGACCCTTTTGCCATTTATCTGACTTCTTATGGGGTTTAACTTCAGATGAACAGCGAGTTCTCTAAGACCTTGGCTTGGTGCGATAAACGTTCTTCCAACATAGCGGTTTTTCATAAATCCATCTACAAGAGGTATACCGGAGGCTGCTGCAAATCCATGGGCTGCACCCAGTCCCGAATCCGGCACCCCAACAATAACATCTGCTTCTACAGGATGCTCCTCAAAAAGAACTTTTCCAGCTCTAAAACGTGCTTCATAGACCTCTAATGACTCAATCACCGAGTCCGGTCTTGCAAAATATATATATTCAAAGCTACACATAGCCGACTGCTTTTTCTTATTGGTTTGAATGGATTCTAGACCTTTTTCTTTGCTAATGACAATAATCTCTCCAGGATCTACATCCCTTACAAGGTCAACGCCTAATGCATCAAATGCACAAGATTCAGATGAGAAAACAAAAGAATCTTCTTTTTTACCCATCACAAGAGGACGCATGCCAAAGGGATCTCTCGCTGCAATAAGTTTATGAGGGGTCATGATTACAAGGGCATAAGCACCTTTTATAATTGACATAACTTCAACAAGGGCCTCTTCTATAGAGTTGTATTTAATCCTTGCTCTGGATAATAAGGCCGCTATAACCTCTGAGTCTGTTGTTGTTTGAAATATTGTGCCTTTTGCCTCAAGTTCTTTGCGTAAGGTATCCGCATTGGTTAGGTTGCCGTTATGTGCCAAAGCCATATGCCCCTTGGTGTATTTAATAACGAGGGGTTGAGCGTTTTCCACCAGACTTGATCCGGTGGTGGAATACCTGACATGGCCAATACCTGAATGACCGTTCAGATAATCCAGTACGTTGTCATCAAATATATCTGCAACCATACCCATTTCTTTTCTATATACAATGGTTCCATTATTGTTGACGGCAATACCGGCACTTTCTTGGCCTCTATGTTGTAAGGCAAATAAGCCATAATATACCATTCTTGAAGTGTCAAACTCATTGTTATTGTACACGCCAAATACACCGCATTCTTCTTGTAATTTATCCTGCCACATAATTTCCTCCGAGAGTTCCCTTGATAAGTTGTCTAGTTGTCGTGAACCAATAAGCGGTTCATAACTTCTTGATAAGCGTCCTCTACATCCCCAAGGTTCCTTCTGAATCTATCTTTATCTAATTTTTTATTGGTGATGGCATCCCAAAAACGACAGGTGTCCGGTGATATTTCGTCAGCCAGTATGATTTGTCCTTTGGATGTTTTTCCAAACTCAACCTTAAAATCTATGAGTTCAATATTGACTTCTTCCAAATGTGCTGTCAAAGCTTCATTGATTCTAAAAGCATAAGCTTCAATCATGTCTAGCTCTTCTTTTGTTGCAATATCCAGTGCAAAAATATGATAATCATTGATCATTGGGTCGCCAAGTTCATCGTTTTTGTAGGAATACTCAAGGACTGTCTTATTCAGTCTTGTACCTTCTTCAAGGCCCAATCTCTTACTCAAAGAACCCGCAGCAAAATTTCTTACAATTACTTCCAAAGGAATGATTGTCACTTTTTCGACCACTGTTTCCCTGTCATTGAGCTCTTCAATAAAGTGGGTCGGTATGCCTTTTGTCTCTAACATCTTCATGAAGTAATTTGACAAACGGTTATTGACAATCCCTTTTGCTTCGATAACCCCTTTTTTTGCCCCATTAAAAGCGGTTGCATCATCTTTATAAGATACAATCAGCTTATTTTCTTCATCGGTCATGTAGACTTTTTTTGCTTTACCTTCGTATAACAATGCTTTCTTTTCCATTCTTTCCTCCATGTTGTCATAAAACAATTCGATCAATGTTTCAATTTATCCTCTACATCTTATCAAGATACGCTTCGTATCCTATATCTTCTATGTGTCCTGCTTTTTCTTCTACCATTGTTTCTAGTGACTTTTTATACGTCATGACCCTTGTATGATAGACATCATCAAAGCTGCCTAATATTTGAGCAGCCAGTAGTCCGGCATTTTTAGCACCATTTATGGCTACCGTTGCAACCGGTATACCTGGTGGCATCTGGACAATTGAATATAGGGAATCAACCCCACTTAAACTGCTCGATTTAACCGGAACACCAATAACCGGAACCGTGGTTAAAGCGGCTACCATACCAGGAAGATGGGCTGCCCCTCCTGCACCGGCAATAATAACTTTTAAACCTCTTTTTTTCGCCTCTTTTGCATAGGTATACATGCGTTCCGGCGTTCTATGGGCTGAAACGATGGTAAGTTCATAAGGTACCTTTAACACATCCAATATTTTGGCCGCTTCTGACATAACAGGAAGGTCTGAGTCACTTCCCATAATAATTCCAATTAAAGGTTGCATACATATCTCCTATTCTTCATTTATGATTTTGATTTTTGAAAAAGCCAATTCTGCAGCTTCTCTTGCTTCATCTACAGTTGAACCGATTGCTGTTATATGTCCCATTTTACGGTTGGGTTTCACCTCTTTTTTTCCATACAGATGCACCTTTGCTTTTGAGATTTGACAAGCATGCATTAGTCCGATGACGCTACAAGTCCCTGTGGCTTCCCCTAATAGATTTTTCATGACCACCGGCGTTCTAAGTGTCACATCACCTAGAGGTAGCCCGACGATTGCTCTGATATGGTTTTCAAATTGAGAGGTTAGGCAGGCTTCGATGGTATAGTGCCCGGAATTATGGGGTCTAGGTGCTACTTCATTCACATAGAGTTCTTCATCATGAGTCACAAACAATTCAACGCAAAACATACCAACGCCATGAAAAATGTTCATAACCTCGGTTACCATTGCCATAGCCCTCTTCGTGCAGTCGTCAGATATATTTGCAGGTACTGCCGTTTCATCTAATATGCTGTTCACATGCTTGTTTTCGCCCACCGGATAAATAACCAAGTCGCCTTCTATACCCCTACAAGCCAGTACAGATATCTCCTTGTCAAAGTCGACGAATCTTTCTACCATTAGTGGGTGTTTCCCGCCACCCAGTTGCTCATAAGCGTTTGTAACATCCTTCGCTTCTTTAATTAAGAAATTGCCTTTACCGTCATAACCACCTGTACTGGTTTTTAGCATCATTGGATAGCCAAAGATTTGACCTATACGGTGAATGTCAGATCTCTGTTTGACTTCATAAAAATCCGGAACAGGTACCCCACCTTCCAGTAAACTTTTTTTCTGACTGAATTTGTTTTGAATAACAGCCAAACTCTCAGGTGTAGGATAAATAGCGTGGCCTTCTTTTTCCAGTTCTTTCAGAATAGCTACATGAATATGTTCAAATTCATAAGTGATGACATCCACTTTATTAGCCAGCACACGGATGGCATCCACATCATCAAAATCCGCAACAATATGTTCATCCGATATGGCATGAGATGGGCAGTCTTTTGTCGGATCCAAAGTTACGATATAATAGCCATAACGTTTTGCATCCAGAATCATCATCTTACCAAGTTGTCCGCCGCCTATGATACCTATTCTCTTAAGCTCACTCATGTTATAACCTCTTTTTCTGTCATACTGTCATAAGGGTCTTAAATACATAAAGTTCAGATAAAATGACATTTGGCTCACTTCACACGTCCTTTTAATGCTATTCTACAGAGAAAATCGTGATTCGTCAACTGTTTTACCGAACATTTATATACTAACTCTCTTGAATATTCGGATTTATTTTGTGTAAAATGACGTCATGACATACTTTTAATTAAAAAACAGCAACCTTAGATTATCGTCTTCGGTCACTGCTTCTATGTGATGCTTACTCTCCTATTAAATAATTTAATACTCTAATAATATCTTCTTTATGATTGCTTAGGGCATAGACACCAATATAATAGTTTTCATCTTCCTCTTGTATCAATGGGCGCAACTTCGGGAAAAAATCCAGCGCCATAAGGCATTTCCCATCTATATCTTTTGCGCCAAGTGCTTCAAGGCGCTTAATTAAATCAGCACCTTCCGGGTCATCTTTCATCTCCTCTATAGACATGAAAAATTTGTTCTCCGTAAGAAATTCCTTATTCTCTTCGTCAATAATTAGGATATCTAGGGCCTTAACCGATGATTTTCCCATGAATCTTGCTTCACTGGTCATGGAGGTGGTTGGGTTGACCTCCGGGTTAATCTCTAAAAACTCTATCATTAAAGCTTCATTTTCTTCACCATTCATGACTTGCTGGTTCAAAGTATCTTCAAGCTGCCTAGCATAGACCATATCATGGCTTTTTGTCCTAATGGTGATGTCCATGACAATATCTGGTTCCGGGTTTAACCAGTACGTATTTACAAGAGAACTTAATATCAATATAACCGCTATACTAAATAGTATGTGCACCTTGTAATATGCCCATATATGTTCTATTTTCTCCGATCTGTTCATCGTTTTCCAAGTCATAGTTCCTCCAGCAAAAAACCTTTTCTACATGGTTTATTTTACGTCTTCGTCATCAAAAGGTTGATTAAGTGCTTCTGTCCCAGGAAGTACAAAACGACCACCAGCAATAATGGTATAAGGGCTACCAGCATAATCATAGCCTATGATTGAATCCAGCTCATCATAAGGAATGGTAATATCCGTATGACAATACGTATAAGCATCCTCTGGTTTTGTTGTTCTCAGTTTCGTTTTTTCATTTTCCCTAGCAATCATCTCTTTACCATCCGGATTGAATATTTGTTGTTCTTCCCCCCACACAAAACAGGTGTCACCAATGGCAAAGTGAGGTCCTGTCTTTTCTCCAATCAGAATGGGCAATAAGGCGTGAATGCTATATTTTTTCGCCATCATATAAGCAACTGTGTTAGTACCAATGGCAAACTCCCCAAGAGGTAATGTTGCGTGAGGATAAAGAAGGGTCTCTTCAATATAAGTAAGGTTTTCTTGTTCTGTTTCAAAATTCTTACAGGCATATTTTACAACCATGCCCTCTTTGAACCATAATTTAAGATCTTTGTACCTTAATCCCGTCAGAAAAATGTCTTTAACATGAAGGAGTCCTTCCGTACTTGAGAGGACCGGTGTTGTATAGACCTCCCCCACCGGTACATTTACATCTGCAGTGCAGTTATCAAATTTCGTCTGTGTTTTGGGATCTGTTAAAGGCATAAGTTGAACTTTTATATCGGTCATATTCTGACCGGCCCCTTTGACCACCACATAATCTGTCTGGTCTAGCGCATCGATGATTGTCTGTTGTATATCTTCATACATTTTCTGATCCAATGTGTTTACTTTTATGGTTGCCGCAAATATAGCTTTGTAATCCTTACCGATACTCGGCACCGGATAATCATTAATGGTAAAACTATAGGAAGAACCCGGTAAATACTTGCCTTGTATATTTTTCACTGCCACCGTATGCTGACTTATAAGATCTGTCATCGTTTTATCATAGGTCATATTGGCTTCATGATTCTTAGGCTCAAAAGGTAAATTACCAAAAACCTCCATTAGGGCCAAGCCTGCATACACACTGGTTTCTTCTTTGTATTTTTCAAAGATATCTTTTTTGATGTGATAAATCCTATCTAAATATGTCCCATCTAGATAAATAGCATTGCTAAATCGATGGTCGTATTCCATTTGTTCATTGGGCTTTGTATTACACAGTCTCGGTCTTTGTGCACCTTTGAGCTCATAGTATACAATCGGTTTTAATCCTAATGCTTTAAAATTATCATTCGCTTTTTTTATAATTCGTTCAAACCCAAGATGATAGGTTAAAAGTATGCTTTTCTTATGGTCAAATATTTTCTTTTCCCTTTTATACCCACGCATAAAGGCTTCTGAAAAAGTATTCGCAATCAGGTCAATTTGCTCTTCATCCATGCTTAAGATATGCTTTGCGCTCTCGATTTCGTTGGTACCTACATACATACCGTATCTAAATAGATACCTTAAGTCTTCATGGTCATAATCTGTTATAATGTGGCTGTAAGTATCAAATTCCGGTGATATGAGTCTTAACCAATGATGCTCTTCAAGGGTTCTTGCGTGTTCTAATAACTGATCTCTCACAATAGAACCAAGTGTTTCAACTTTTCGCTCCTCACGAAGCAGAATATGCTTATACAGCAATAAAAAAAGTTCATTATAGACCATCATATCATAATGACGGTCTTCGTATGCAAAGCCCACAAACTGACGGATCATAAAATTAAAACCAGATAAGAATCTACCCATATCTAAACCAAAAATATCGCAGGCATAAGTGGGATTCACAAAACTCGTGCTATAATTACCATCATTAATGTCGCCATAAAGGTCATGATTCATCAAAAGTAAGGTCTCAAAATCATAATCTTCAAAATAGGTGGGGTTTTTGATGGCTTCGTTGTGGGCCATCATAGCCATCATAAACGTACCGACTTTCTTAAAATATCGGTGGTAGTGGTTCTTGGTTTCCTGCTGCCCTATCTCAATGAGACAATCTGCTATTGCTTTTTTCGAGGCTTCGTATCGTTCATTGGCCCATGTATTGGAGGCTGTGTACACTGCATTTGTCGGTCTCATATCTCTCTCTTTCTATATTACCTTCTATATTACCCTTCTGTTCTTTACTGATTCAGGGTCTTAACCGTAATGAATAGGTGCTTTTCTTCTTCAATCATACTTTCATTCCCAATAACACAGAAGTAATCTTGCCCGATGATATCTTCAATTAATTGTCCAAGTGCCCTTAAGTCTTCTAAAGTCGTGGACAGAATCTCGTCTCGTTCTCTTTGTTCATCTTCTTTTGAAACATTTGATAAGTACAATGCCAAAGCCCGATCACCTTTCATTTGTGGCGTAAGTGGTACATCCACATTACTCATGGTGCCGATTATATATTTCAGAAGTTCTCTGTCATCTAACTTCAGATTCTTTACATAGTCCGGTAAAGCTCTGTAGATCTCATACGTTTTATTTAAGTTCGGGTCTCTATAAGATCCTAAGAAAAACAGACCGTTTCTTCTGAAACCGGCAAATCCACCGTATGCACCACCTTTGACCCTGACTTCTTTCCACATATAATCCAAGCTCATTATTGTTTGTAGCACCTTCATATGCCCATTGTATAGGTAGCCTTCTTGAACATAATCACCGGCTAGGGCACAGTATTGAACCTTGCTCGCAGTTTTAAAACCTTCATTCAGTGTTTCAAATATTATCGGCAGAGTTTCATCATAGGCTATAGATTTCTCCGGAAATACTGTGATTAATTCTTGAAGCTTTTCTTTTACCGGCGCTATTAGTCTTGCTTCCGTGTTCACTAATATATGTAGGTTTTCCCTGTGGGTAATTTTGTCTAACACTTCTTTTAATTTTATTGCTACTGTCTCAAATTGGTTTTCAGAAACAACCTTCTCAAGAAATTCATAATACGTAATGCCATCTAAAGCTTCTTTGTAGCGTGCACTGATGTTAAAGTAACTAGAACAACGATTAATACTGACAGTATGACCACCGCTGGTTAAAGCTGTGCTGAGTCTGGATTTGTTTTCAAAAATCAAATCTTTTAAACGATTCAAATCCGTAAACAATGATTCTGTCAGTACCTCTTTGACCAATGTAACTGTCTCATCTATTTTTTCACCTAAGCATTTAAACTTTACTTCAAACTTGGTCTGACATATGTCCGGTTCATTATTCATGCCATACACATTGGTTTCCGCTCTAATACCACCTGTGTGAATGTTGATTTCATCCGATAATTCTGAATATGTATGTTGTTTCGTATCCATACGCATTAAAAGCTTCGTAAGTAAGCTGACATAGGGTAACTCTTCAAAAGTCAAAGGCGAGAAGTCAAAAAGCAAGCGCATATATACAATGTTATTGGTGAAGGTCTTATGGAGTATCCATTCATGTCCCTCATTTTTTACCACTTCATAATGTATGGGCGTCGATTCTTTTTTAATATCCGTTAAATCTAATAATGGTATTTTCTCTAAATCTTCCCTAGCATTGGGTTCTGCCTGATGCTTTTTAAGCGCCTTTGTTCCCTCTATTAAAGCTAATTTGTCTTCTTCTGTGAGCATGCCCCCATATATATTAAGCTTGTTCTTAAGTTGCTTTTCTTTTTCAGCCAACATTTGGGCATCCGGAATAAGTCTAAGTAAAGCCGTATGAGGATTATTCAATAGATAGGTGTCAATTAGACCTATAAAACAACCATTTTCTATACCTTCTCTTAGTTGTCTAAATGCTTCATCATAAGCAAAGTTTTCAAATGGATCGCCATCATACAACCAAGTATCTAAGGCTTTTATTGAATAGATGACACCTTTAGGGTACTGTCCAAAATCTGCTTCGCGTATTTTAAACTCAAAATAATTAATAGCGGCTTCAACTCTTCTTCTTGAAAACCCTTCACGAGCTATCTTTGCAAGTTCACTTTCAATGGTCGCCACAAAAAGTGCCTCATGTTCTACATTGGTGTTTTTTGCAATGATACTAAAGGTTGGCTGTCTAAGGCCACTGTCATAACTTCCAAAGATATCTTCCGCAATATTTTGTTTAAGCAAAGCTTCCTTTAGAGGTGCTCCCGGTGCATCAAGCAAAAGATATTCCATGACTTCCAGACCTAGATTCTCACATTGGCTCTTTGGTTTGTCAAAGGCAACATTATAGCTTAAATATGATTTGTTATCTGTTTTGGTTTCTTGTCCGACGGCATAGGATTTGGTTACGTGATTTCTACTTGTAAAGGGTTCAACTTTGACCAATTCAGAGTCCACTTCGATTTTTTTAAAATCACTTAGATAAGCTTCATCTAACCAAGACAATTGTTCTGTAACATCCAAATCCCCATAAAGAAATATATAGCTGTTACTGGGATGATAATAGGTTCTATGGAAATCCAGAAACTCTTCTTGTGTAAGATCTGTGATAGCATCCGGTTCACCACCCGAGTCATAACCATAAGGATGGTTTGGGAAGAGTGCGGTTTGTATCTGCCTAAATAGCACCTGTTCCGGATTGGATGAGGCACCTTTCATTTCATTGTATACCACACCATTATAAGTTATTTCGCCTTCTAAGGTTTCTAGTTCATAATGCCAACCTTCTTGTTGCAAAATACGAGGATCGTCATAGATATTTGGATAAAGTACAGCATCCATATAAACATCTACAAGATTTCTAAAGTCCTGGTTGTTGCAACTAGCAACGGGATACATGGTTTTATCAGGATATGTCATAGCGTTTAGAAAAGTATTGAGTGAACCTTTTGCCAATTCGACAAAAGGGTCTTTGACCGGATATTTCCGTGAACCACACAGTACTGAGTGTTCTAGGATATGAGGTAAACCCGTATCATCCTTAGGTGGCGTTCTGAATATAATATTAAATGTTTTATTTTCATCATCATTTTTTACCACCATGATTCTGGCACCACTTTTTTCATGTTCTAATAATATACCAAGACCATTTAATGCCTCTATTCTTTCTTCTTTTATAACTTTATAATTTCTATATTCCATCGTCTGTCTCCTTATTATCTTTAAGTCCTTTAGTGGGTTGTCGTCTAATTCTATAGTTTTAAGCCCTTTAACTCAATCATAATTATAACTTCTAAACTAAGTTTCTCTAATTTACATGTTCAAACTCACTGGCCTCAAGTAGTTTGTCCACAATATTCTCAAGTGCTTTTTGGTCTTCTTCACTGAAACGATCTTTTACTTTGCTATCTATATCAAGCACACCAAGTAAAACACCGTTCTTGATCATGGGAATCACCAATTCAGCATTGGTATCTCCGTCACAAGCAATGTGACCATCAAATTGATGTACGTCCGGAATGCGAAGGGTTTTTCGCTTTTGTGCAGCTGTTCCACAAACACCTTTACCTATACTTATTCTTATACATGCCGGCTTTCCTTGAAAAGGTCCAAGAACCAACTCCCCTGACTTTAAGAGATAATATCCGACCCAGTTAACATCACCAAGCGTATGGTATAGCAAGGAAGCTAGGTTGCTCATATTGGCCAATGCATCTCTTTCGTCATAAAAAAGACCATCTACAAAATCGTTGATATCCGTGTAAAAATTTGCAAAATCATTAGAATCTATGGATGATAAATCGAACATAACAGCCTCCTCAAGTTACAGTTGATTAGATTTCAATTGATATTGATTCTATTTTAACATTGGATGCCCTTAAGATAAAGGAAAATCGCTATTTATAAAAAAATTTTAACGAATGACTTATACGTTCTTTTAGTGGTTTAGATTTCCTAGAGAGCAAAAAAGACCCTCTCTAATATAGGAAGGTCTTTCCGCTTATAATGGTGCTCGTACCCACGTTGTATGTCTGTATCTAAAGTCCGGTGTTTCAAGCCACGGTCCCTCTTCTGTACATCGCCATTCTTTATGTAAACGTAAATCCGGCATAAATGTGTCTGCTTTAAGATCTGCCTCAATCATAGTCACATAGGCTTTATGGCAATAAGGCAGCAAAAGTGCATAGATGTTACCACCACCGGACACAAAAACCTCTTCCGGATTATAGGCTTTAACTGTTTTTAGGAGTTGTTCAACAGATGAAACTGTTGTAATCCTTGGGTGCTCATAGGTTTTTGTACGTGTCATTACGATATGTTGTCTTTGGGGTAAAGGCACACCATTCTTAAACGATTCTAAGGTTTTACGTCCGATGACAATGGTCTTATTTAATGTCATTTCTTTAAAATAGGCCAAATCCTCCGGTATATACGTTAGAAGATTGCCCTCTCGACCGATACCGAACTTATCATCCACTGCAACAATCAATACCATGTCGTCCTCCTATATGGCAATTTCTATGCCTTTGATTTGTTTTCCACGCTTATAGTCTATAAGTTCAAAGTCCTCCACTTTAAAATCATAAAAGTTTTTGATATCAGGGTTCATCCTAAATATGGGTGCTTCAAAAGGTTCTCTATTCATTAAGTCTTCAACATGCTTTACATGACGATCATAAATATGGGCATCAGCAATCACATGTAACAATTCTCCTACTTCAAGGTCCGATACCTGTGCCAACATATGCATCAATACTGCATACTGTACCACATTCCAGTTGTTCGCCGCTAAGACATCATTGGACCTTTGATTCAAGATACCATTTAACTTATTACCGGTCACGTTAAAAGTCATGCTATAGGCGCATGGGTAAAGGTTCATCTCACTTAAGTCCCCGTGGACATATATGTTGGTTATAATCCTTCGACTATAAGGGTTGTGCTTTAAATCATAGAGTACTCGGTCCACCTGGTCGAACATGCCTTCAGGGTATTGATGTTTTATACCTAATTGATAGCCATAGGCTTTTCCGATAGAGCCATCCTCATCTGCCCAGTTGTCCCATATTCGACTGCCCAAATCATGAATGTTATTGGATTTCTTTTGCCAGATCCATAAAACTTCATCAATGGCTTTTTCAAAATTGGTACGCCTTAATGTCAGAATCGGGAACTCTTTAGCCAAATCATAGCGATTAACCACACCAAACTTCTTAATGGTGTGGGCCATGGTCCCATCCGCCCATTTAGGTCTTACCAGTTGTCCTTCTGATGATGTACCGTTTTCCAATATGTCTTTGCACATTGTTATAAAAATCTGATCTGTTAAACTCATCATTTGCTCCTTTATTTATGTCGTTACGTAGCTGGTTGTGAACCTTCTAATACTGGCTAATCCTGAGTAGGAATCATAATCACCTTCAGACAAGACAACTAAGGTAGGTGCCGTCATGACTTTGAACTTCTCTACAAGGCCAAGTTCTTCTTCAGCATCTACAATCCTGTAGCTATGTTTTTCACCTAGGTAGGCTTTTGCCACCTGACAACTGGGGCATGTCTTTGTTGTAAAAAGCAATGCTTTTGGGTCTTCCAATAGACTGGCGGCTTTCTCTTCTCCTCCTACTTCTTGCTTACTTGTATTAACCTGTGCCTTAAACTTTACGTTTTGGGCGGGTTCTTTAATCACTTCCTTAATTGCATCATCTACAATGTACTCTTTACGTTCTTTATATTCTTGGGTTTTGCCATCATTCCAATGTTGTACCGGACGATAATAACCGGTGATTCTAGAATATACTTCTGTTTTATGACCACATTCAGGACACTGATGTACTTCACCATTTAAGTAGCCATGGTTTTCACATATGGAGTATGTAGGTGACAAAGTGTAATATGGTAATTTGTAGTTCTCGGCAATGACTTTAACCAATTTGGCGGCTTCTTGCCAACCGGAGAGCTTCTCACCTAAGAATCCATGAAAAACAGTACCCGAAGTATATTTGCCTTGGAAAGCATCTTGAAGATCTAAAGCATCAAATATATCCACTGTATGATCCACCGGCAAATGAGTACTGTTGGTATAATAAGGTATACCTCTATTCTTGCCTGCAGAAATAATGTCTGTGTACTTCACTTTGTCCATCTTTGCCAGTCTATAAGTGGTTGATTCTGCCGGTGTTGCCTCAAGATTGTACAAGTCGCCATAGGCTTCCTGATAATCCGATAGTCGATCACGCATATGATCTAATACCTTAAGGGCAAATGCTCTGGCTTTTTCATCAATTAGGTTCTTGCCAATCCATTTGGCATTAAGGGTCGCCTCATTCATACCAATGATGCCAATGGTTGAAAAATGACTTGAAAAATGACCCAAATATCTTTTTGTATAAGGGTATAAGCCTTCATTTAAAAGGCGTGTGATTACATCCTTTTTGATCTTCAACGACCTGGCTGCAAGATCCATAACATTGTCAAGACGATAAAAAAAGTCTTGCTCATTCTCCGCCAAGTAGCCAATTCTTGGTAAGTTAATGGTAACCACACCGATTGAACCGGTGCTTTCGCCGGAACCAAAATAGCCACCTTGTTTTTTCCTAAGCTCTCGTAAGTCTAATCTTAATCGACAGCACATGCTTCTAATGTCACTGGGCTCCATATCACTATTAAGGTAATTGGAAAAATAAGGTGTCCCATACTTTGCCGTCATTTCAAATAAAAGTTGGTTGTTTTCGTGATCTCCAAAGTCAAATGCTTTGGTGATTGAATAGGTGGGTATGGGATACTGAAAGCCCCGTCCGTTGGCGTCACCTTCAAGCATAACCTCTATAAAAGCCTTGTTGATCATGTCCATCTCTTCTTGGCAGTCACCATAACAAAACGCCATTGCCTTACCACCGACAATAGCCGGTAGACTTGCCAGATCTTCCGGTACTTTCCAGTCAATCGTAATGTTTGAAAAAGGTGACTGTGTACCCCAACGGCTTGGTATATTAACGCCAAAAACAAAAGATTGTATGGCTTGCTTAACTTCCTTGTAACTCAGATTATCGTTCTTAACAAAAGGTGCTAAGTAAGTATCAAAAGAAGAAAAAGCTTGGGCACCGGCCCATTCATTTTGCATGATACCTAAGAAATTTACCATTTGATTACATAATGTAATTAGATGCCGTGCAGGCGCTGAAGATATCTTGCCCGGAATACCACCAAGACCTTCTTCTATCAGTTGTTTCAATGACCAACCGGCACAATAACCTGTCAACATGGATAAATCGTGAATATGCATATCTCCGTCCCTGTGGGCATTGGCTATGGTCTCATCATATGCCTCTGAAAGCCAATAATTGGCTGTAATCGCGCCTGAATTATGTAAGATCAACCCTCCCACAGAATAGGTAACTGTAGAATTCTCCTTCACACGCCAGTCTTCCTCTTTCACATAACTATTTACAATTTCTTTATAATCCAATATGGTGGATTTGATATTCCTGATTTTCTCCCTTTGTTTACGATATAGTATATAGGCTTTGGCCACTTCTGTGTAACCGGATTCTTCTAGGATTTTTTCCACACTGTCTTGTATGGCTTCTACGCCTATTTTTCCTTCTATCATCTTTAACTCAAAATCTGATGTCACCCTAAGCACCAACATGTTTAATATGTCGTCATTAAAGGCCCTTTTAGTGGCAATAAAAGCCTTAGTAATCGCATCCTTAATCTTATTTAAATCAAATTTTGTTATTTCCCCATCTCGTTTGACCACTTCATACATTTGATATACCTCCCAACCTACACACATAAACCAGCTACCTCAACACATAAAATCATACCACAGAGCAACAGCGTTGGTCAATGAAAAAATACTATATACAGTAGGCAATTAGTTGTATACCCACTATATATAGTATTTACTTAACCACAATGGTTAGAGGGTCAAAACTAAGTTTCACTAAATCCACCCACCATATGTAGATTACGTAGATACATTCATAACTACATATGGTAGGTGAAAGTTCAACTATATAGTTTTGACGCCTTAACCAACAACCATACTACCCAGATTATATTTGTTAATGTAGGCCTCCTCTATATACACTTCAACATAAGTACCTTCATTCACATAAGACTCTTCAAGAATCTGGCCATAGGTCCTAAGCTTTTGTAGGATCTGACCTTGATGATAAGGTATAATAATTTTCATGAGTCGCTGACCCTGTAAAAGATGTTGTTCCAATGCTTCTAGAACTTTATAAATACCATCACCGGTAAGGGCTGAAACACGAATATTGGCAAAAGCCTTCTCATCCCATAAGTCATCATCCACATTATCTCTATCACACTTGTTTAATAAGGTCAACATAGGTGTTTTTTCAGCTCCAAGTTCTAATAAGGTTTCATGGACAACCTGAATATGCTTATTGGCATCCGGATTGGTTGCATCCACCATATGAATCAATACATCTGCATAAACCACTTCTTCTAAGGTCGACTTAAAAGCTTCTACAATATGATGGGGCAATTTTCTGATAAAACCAACCGTATCTACCATTAGGACTTCTTTACCTTCCGGTAGGACCATATTTCTGGTGGTCGGATATAAGGTTGCAAAAAGCATGTCTTCTTGTAACACACCGGCATCGGTTAAATGATTCAGTAAAGTTGATTTACCTGCATTGGTATACCCGACAATGGCAATAATGGGTTTACCTTGTTTTGCTCTTCCTTCTCTTAAGAGATGCCTGCTGGAATGAATTTTTTCTAATTCTTCTTTCAACATATCGATACGGCGTCTTATATGTCGTTTATCTGTCTCAAGTTTTTTCTCTCCGGGACCTCTTGTACCAATACCGCCACCTAATCTAGATAGGCTTTTACCCAGTCCTGATAATCTGGATAAACGGTAACGCATTTGAGCCATCTCAACCTGCAAGATACCTTCTTTTGTATGGGCATGTCTAGCAAAGATATCCATAATCAATATTGGACGGTCTACGATTTTGACATCTAGAGCTTCACTAAGATTCTTCAATTGTGCCGGTGATAACTCATCATCACATATGATGGTGGTAATCTCATATTGCTCGACCATTTCTTTTAGTTCTTCCACCTTGCCTTTACCAAAGTAAGTGGCTGGGTGAGGTTTATCCCTATTTTGAATTACTTTGACCAATGTACTTGCGCCTGCTGTTTTTGCTAGTTCTTCTAGTTCATCAATAGCACTTTCCACTTCTTCTTCTTTGTTCTGTGGACATATCGCAATTAATATGGCTTTTTCTTCTATTTCATTCTTGATTTGTTCTTCCACTTGGTACACCAACTTTCTTATATAGCCATAAGGCTTCTATGAAACTTCACTGCTTAATTATACTTCTATATTTTTTAGAGCTTCCTTGGACGCTTTATGATCCGGGTCTATGGATAAAACCTGATTCAGTACTTTTTCTGCATCTGACAATGCTTGCATATCTATATAAGTTAAGGCCATCTGATACATCGCTTCAGTGTGCTTAGGGCTAAGACTCAGGACTTTATCATATTGAGCTAAACTCAGTTCATACTCCTTGGTCTGTCTATAAGCTGTTCCAAGGGCAATAAGGGTTGAAATGTCTGTTGGATAATTTTGTAAATAGGTTTCTAATTGTGAGATAGCATCCTCATACTGACCGATTAACTGATAGGTCACACCTTGTCCTTTATGCCCTTCAATGCTGCCATATTCAATGCCCAGGCCATAGTTCATTAAAGCTTCACCATAGGCTTTTTCACTAAAATAGATGTTACCGCGGGTGATATATAAGTCAGCGTAATTGACCCATCTTGTTATACCTGCATCCAGTATCCTAATGGCTTCTTCTAATTCACCTGTTTTTATAAGTATTTTTGCTTTCAAGTCATACATTTGGGGAATAAATGGATCCATGGATAGGGCTGTATTCACATCACTTAAAGCAATCCGATACTCTTCCATCAAATAATAAACACTGCCTCTATTGCCATAAGCATAAGCATAATCCTCTTTTAATTCAATGGCGCCATTAAAGTAGGTCAAAGCCAGATCATAGTCACCAATGGACTTGTAAATCAAACCGAGGGCATTATACAATTTTTCATCGCTACTATTTTGTTCAAATGCCTTTTCTAAGACGACCAACGCTTCTTTGGGTTGATTGGTTTCATTTAATAATGTGCCTAGATTCAAGTATGTATAATATAGACCATTTTCATCTTTAAAATTGTCTTTTAATTCAATGGCTTTATATAAGTCTATTGAAGCTTGATCATAAACACCTGTGCCTAAGTACACCGTGCCTCTGTTTAAGTAGGCTTCCGGCATGTCCGGTTCCAAAACAATGGCTTGATTAAGATCTTCAAGCGCCATGGCAACCTCACCTTTTTCATAATATGCCAGACCTCGGTTGCTATAAAAAGCACCATATTCAGGATAATCTACGAGACTCTTGGTATAATGCGTTATCGCTTCGTCATACTGACCTTCTAAGTATAGGTCATAGCCTTCATCATTTAATTGTTCTTCAACACGGCTGCCACAGGCTGTAAAAACAGTACTCATCAAGATAAGTGCAACCATTATTATATATTTTCTAAATATCATTATTCACTTGTATGATATTTATAGAAGTAAATATCACACTTTCCTTTCTTTTTTATTCGTGACTATAATACATTCAGATACTGTGGTACCTTTGATTTTTTTCTGTAGCACAGACTACTTAACAGGAGTGTATTGCCGCTACCTTTATCTGAATTGTTTATTAGCTGGATGTGCCATACATTTTGTATAGAGTACTTATCTCATTCAAGTCTACAATGATAATCGCTGGTGGACGTCATGGTATCAATAATTCGAAAGGAGATTTAATCTCATGATCTATCTTGGCATTGATATCGCCAAACTTAACCACTTCGCCGCAGCCATATCTTCTGATGGTGAAGTACTTCTCGAGCCGTTCAAATTTACGAATGACAGTGATGGCTTCCATTTGTTGCTCTCTTCAATTAGTTCCTTTAAAAGAGTGACCTCATCATTGGTCTTGAATCAACAGCTCACTATGGCAACAACCTTATTGAATTTCTTGTATCTAGACACTTTAAGGTTTGTCTCATCAACCCACTTCAGACTTCATCTATGCGAAAAAATAACATTCGCAAGACTAAGACTGATAAAGTTGATACCTTTGTTATCGCTAAAACCCTTATGATGCATGATCATCGTTTCCTCACTGTAGAAGACATTGATCTTATGCATTTGAAGAATCTTGGACGTTTCCGTCAGAAGCTGGTTAAAAACCGTACTAGGTTGAAAATTCAGCTAACTTCTTATATGGATCAGGTTTTCCCTGAACTCCAATACTTCTTCAAATCAGGTTTGCATCAGAAAGCCTGTTATCAGCTTCTTAAAGAAGCTCCTACTCCGGATGCTATTGCCTCCATGCATATGACTCATCTTTCAGCTCTTCTTTTAAAAGCCTCCCACGGCCACTTCAAGAAAGAACATGCTAAAGCATTAAGAGTTCTTGCAAGGGAGTCTGTCGGATCCAGCGACAGGTCTTTATCTATTCAAATAACTCATGCTATCGAGCAAATCGAGTTATTAGATAGCCAGTTAAAAACTGTTGAATCGGAAATGCAATCAATTATGCTTTCACTTGATTCACTTATCATGACCATTCCAGGCATTGGATTTGTCAATGGTGGAATGATTCTTGGTGAAATTGGTAACATTAAACGCTTCTCCAATGCTAGCAAAGTTCTAGCTTATGCTGGGTTAGATCCGTCTGTTTATCAGTCTGGAAACTTTGTTGCCAAACGTACACGTATGTCAAAACGAGGATCAAAACCTTACGTTATGCATTAATTAATGCTGCAAACAATGTTGTTCGTAACAACGACACATTTAAAGCTTATTACGATACTAAAAGAGCTGAAGGCCGAAACCACTACAACACTTTAGGTCACTGTGCCGGTAAGCTTGTCAGGGTCATCTATAAGATGCTTACTGACGAAGTCGAGTTTAATCTCGACTAATTAAAACCCGAATATCATTTGATTTTGAAAACTACCTTATAGGGAGTCTTATTAAAGTTACCCTTTTTTAAGGAATTCGATTAAAAAGAATTTCCAGCTAATTTATACTTGACTTTTCATAGCTGGTCTCCTAAATTGCTTCTAATTCGCTTCTATTATAATTCCTATGTATTATATCATAATCCTGTTTAACTTGACGTATCAATTTCATGCCTTTATGATGAGATAAGAGATTTATTAAACCCTCGAATCTAAAAACAAGGTGGTAGAACATGATGAAGAAAAGTTTTCAACAGATTATGGCCCTCACTGGCGTCGCTTTAATATTACTACTTTTTGTATTAACACTTGTTTTCATCCTCATTGGCCATTCAACTTTAGCCATCACTTTTGTGGCCATTAATGGCTTTGTTGTTGTCATTTTATACTTTTCCTTAAGATTCCACCAACATGCAAAAGAATCTAATAAGGAATGGTTGGATCAGCCTGACAACACTACAAAAGAAGACTGATCTCACTTCATTTAGGTTGCTGTTTATCCGGCAACCTTTTTTTCATATTTTTCTTAATCTGTGCTTCATAACCTTCATCCGAAGGTTCGTAGTATATCTTATCTACCAGTTCATCCGGCAAATACTGTTGCTTGACATAATGACCGGGAAAATCATGGGCGTATTGATAGCCTATGCCATGACCCAGTGACTCAGCACTTTTATAATGGGCATCTTTCAAATGTGGTGGCAATGATTTTATTTGGATATGTCCTACATCCTTCATTGCCGAAAATATGCCAAGGGCTGCATTACTTTTTGGTGCTGTAGCAATATAAGTTACCACTTGAGCTAATATAATCTGTGCCTCGGGCATGCCAACAAAATGAACTGCCTGTGCCGCTGCACTGGCGAGTATCAATGCCCTAGGATCCGCGTTACCTACATCTTCTGAAGCACAAATGACCACACGTCTGGCTATGAATTTGGGGTCTTCACCTGCGTAGAGCATTCTGGCCAAATAGTAGACGGCCCCGTCCGGGTCTGACCCTCTCATACTCTTAATAAAGGCTGAAATAACATCATAATGATTATCCCCATCTTTATCATAATTTAATGATCTTTTTTGTATGCACTCTTGGGCCACTTTAAGATCTATTATTATCTTACCATCCACTGAATCCGTTGTGAGTGCGCCAAGTTCTATAGCATTAAGGGCTACTCTTGCATCACCATTTGCCACATCTGCTAGGAAATTCAAAGCATCTTCATCAATACTGATATTATAAGCTTTTAATCCCTTATCAAGAGTAATGGCTCTTTGCATTAGCAAAATAATATCTTCTTTATCCAAATGATACAATTGAAATATTCTGGATCTTGATACCAAAGCCTTATTCACTTCAAAAAAAGGATTCTCCGTTGTCGCACCAATTAATGTAACGGTACCATCCTCTACATAAGGTAACAAGGCATCTTGTTGAGCTTTATTAAATCGATGAATCTCATCTATAAACAGGATGGTTTTCTTCATAGACATACCCAGATTGTCTTTTGCTTCAGCCACAACATCCTGTATGTCCTTCTTACCTGCTATCGTTGCATTCAACTGTCTGAAATTAGATTTGGTTGTATTAGCAATGACTTTAGCTAAGGTTGTTTTTCCTGTTCCCGGAGGTCCGTAAAAAATGAGGGACCCCAGTTTGTCTGCCTTAATGGCTCTATATAGCAGTTTACCTTCACCAATAATATGTTTTTGCCCAACCACTTCATCTATCGTTTCAGGACGCATTCTTGCAGCAAGGGGTGCATCCTTTACCAATGTTCTTTCTCTTGCCATATCAAATAAATCCATAGTTTCTCCTTCGGCAATACTATTTATTCGTAAACTTCATTATAGCATAATCTTGTAAAGGAAGAAAATTACATTTATGTGCGTTTGGTTTATTGTAGTTTAGCAAAAGTTGATGCTCATGCAGACTCAAGGTACAATGAATGTGATTTAAAATGGGTCCCATGAAAACCCTTCCACAGACTGTATGACTTCGGCCAACCGTTGGTGCGTCCTGCACCAAATGTCGGCAGACAGCTCCTGCTGTCTTGCTACGTTCATACAGTCTATTCCAGGAACTTCATGGTCGATGTTGGCTTATTGTAGTATTAAGTTACTTTAGCGCGTCACAAGTGGTATACGAATTTAGGCCAATTGAAAATATGCATTCGCGAAACCGAATTAGGAAAGAAAAGGTGCTGATCAATCACAGTTCTACATGGATGTAGAACGTCCTTCATTTTTACATGGATGTAAAAGGGAAGGATGATTGAGCAGTGCTTTTTCTTGACGAAATGACGACTTATTACCGAGTAGATGTGATACACAGATTTTCCGATGACCGTACGAAGTGTAAGGCTAGGAAAAACTGTGTGTTATATCTACGATTATATTAAAGAATTTCCTTGAAAACTTCAAAAAAAATGGTCTCTAAGCTTTTTCCACTAAGAGACCTCGTTGATACATTCGTTATTATTGTTTTGACACCTTAACCCTTTTATTCTACATCAAAATTTCTCATTAAATCCTCAAAAGTATCTCGGCGACGAATAAGCTTAACATCCCCTGTTCCAGTAATCAGTACTTCCGCCGGTCTTAAACGGTTGTTGTAATTAGAAGCCATACAATAACCATAAGCACCCGCATCTAAAACACCCAGTATATCACCTTCAAGAATCTCCGGTAAAAGACGTTCTTTTGCAATAATATCTCCGCTTTCACAAATGTTACCCACAATATTGACGGTTTCGTTCTTCTCTGATTTTATATCCGAATTCCTATAGATCTCAATATCATGATGACTATCATACATAACCGGACGTTTTAAAATGTTAAAGCCAAGATCTGTCCCAATGTATTTTGTATCATAATTGTATTTTACAGCATATACTTCACCGAGTATAAGGCCACATTCTGCAGATATATATCTACCCGGTTCAATCTTGAACATAACTTTTTTACCATATTCAGTGGCAAATTCATCAAACACTTTGTCCAACTTTTTGCCAAGGTCTACTAAATCCAATCGCTCTTGCCCCGCTAATTTGTTATAGGGTATGCCAAAGCCTCCACCAATATCAAGAAACTCAAGATTCTCAAACTGCTTTGCAATGGTAAATAAGGATTTGACACCTTCTATGTACTTATCCCCTTCCATAAATAAAGAACCGATGTGTTGATTGATACCAACCAATTTTAGATCATATTGGCTAAGAACACTTTTAACTTCATCTACTTTGTTTGGATCCACACCGAATTTGGTTTTCTTACCACCGGTTACCACTTTTTCATGATGACCGGCACCAACACCAGGGTTAAACCTGATACAGATTGATCCACCTTTGTTTAGTTTTCCATAAAGCTCCAGCTGTGATATGGAGTCAACACTAATAAGTATATCTCGATCTATGGCGTACTGCATCTCTTCTGCTGATACGTTGTTACTGATATATAGAATCTGTGAAGGCAAGAAACCGGCTGTCAATTCTAAATGAATCTCACCAGGGGACATAGCATCGACATTCAACCCTTCTTCACGGGCTATTTTTAATAAAGACAGATTTCCATTGGCTTTAACCGAATAGTTTACTGAAAAATTAGGATACTGAACAAGATTTTTTAATTCTCTACATCTGGTTCTAAAGATATCTTCATTATAGACATAGAGAGGACTTCCATATGTCTTTATAAGTTCAATCGGTGTAGTGTTCTTAAAAAAATTGGTATCTGTGGTGATTTTGTTGTGATAGGCTAACATGTGTTTCCTCCTGTTTGATGATTATTATTGTTTTTCTTGACTCTCAAGAATCGTAATCTCATTAATAAAAGCTTCTCGTATCAAATGAACCAAAGTGCTGTTTTTTGAATAGAGACTTTGCTTTAAAGTTCCAGCAAGCACTTCCTTCGTATCTGCAATGATTTTAATGGATGTACTCGGTGCATTGAAGTAATGAGTATGTTTTATGCCATTCAAATCTTTGGGTGATAATATAACCACTTTTAATCCTCTTGTTACCGCTAGATGAATCTCTTCTTTCACCATCTCAAGCACATTATTATCACAAGAAAGGTAAATTCTTAGTTCTGCCATTTGGATTATATTCTTCAACTTATTGATAATATGCTTTTCATCCGCGATGGTGACATAAGGTTCTTGTCTAAGTTGGGAAAAATCTAGCTTTTCTTCGATGACTATGATTTGCTCCTCAAAACTTCTTTTTGCGTTTTTTATAAGTTCCACTTTAGGGACAGGTGTATACTTCATGGAAGCTGCTTCAATCACATAAGCATAGCCTTTGTCCACCAAACTGGATAGTGCCGCATAAGCATTGGATCTGGAAATACCGGATAATTTTGCCGCTTCATAACCGGTAATCTCATGATGACGACACAATTCAATATATATAATGGCTTCTTGTTGGGTAAAACCAATTTTTTTTAGGGCATTAACCAGTTCCATAAATATTCTCCTTAGTAGTACTTTATAGTACTACTATAAAGTAAATGAGAATAAATGTCAAGGAAAAAGATGCTTAAAGTCAATTTCTCTTTAAGCATCTTCTAAAGTATCACAATCGAATACTAATGGTTCATATAGTAATCATATAAAGCGTTATAACGTTCTCTGTTTAAACCCATATCCGAATAACCCAACCTCGATGCTGATCTAAAATGCACCACTTTATTCTGCTCATCAAAATAAAACTCGACATCATCATTGTATCGCATCAAGCCTGTGGTAAAAACATACCTTAAATAATCTGCCTTTTCCTCAATAAGCTTAACATCACCATAGGCTTTTACCGCTAACTTTATGCCATCCTTTGTTGATTGAAGGTTTTCTTTATACGGAAATGGTGCCACTTTTTTATCCTTATCTGTTGTTTGACTGGAAACAGCATTTGGTGTTTCTGGCATATCTGTAAGCTTTCCGTCTACTACCCCCAACTTCGGAACTTTATTATTTGCTATTAATGTTGATATAAATACACCTGATACCATGACAACGACTACTATTGCAATCCACATTATTATTTTATCCTTTCTGTTTCTTATTCGCTTCATTCATCACATCTCCCAATTCATCCAGCCACTTGACATATTTTAGATAGTTGTCATAATCAACACCCGTTGCTTTTGCCAATGTTTCCGGAATTTTTTGTGCTTCTTTTTCTAGAGATTGTCCCTTTTCTGTAATTACCAAATGAATCTTTCTTTGATCCGTTTCATTTTTTTCTTTAGTTATGTACCCTAATTTTTCAAGTTTCTGAATAATTGGCGTTAGGGTGCCTGTTTTTAGTTCTAATCTATTACTCAAAGCTTTAAAATCTATAATTTTGACTTCCCACAAGACCAACATGACTAAATACTGTGGGTATGTCAAACCGATTTTTTCCAATATAGGTTGATAGATTCTAATGATGGCTCTTGATGTTTTATACAATCTAAAACACAACTGATGGTCAAGTAGCAAAGGATTTTTTTGCATAAGACACCTACTTTCTAAAAATCTTTACTAAAGGTATGGCAAGTAGTCGATCTACCTTAGCTTTTTTACCTAGTTTCACAAATACTTCACTGTAAGTAGGGTAAGGATGAATAATATCTGCCATTTTTGTAAAAGGCTGCCCTAAGGTCTTTAGAACTTGTATTTCACCCATCATCTCACCACCACGTTCACTAAGTATAGAGGCACCTAAAACCCTATATTTGTTGTCCAAAATCAGCTTAATGCCTTCTATGGATACGCCTTTCGTCTTGGTACGATCCAGATCATTAAAATCATAGTCATAAACCAAAACTTGGTCACCATATTTATCTCTTGCTTCTTCTTCCGTCATACCTGCTCTGGCGAGTTCCGGATCTGTAAACGTCACCCAAGCAACATGATCATATGAGATTTTACTTTTTATAGGTAAAAATGCATTCTTCACGGCAAGTATACCTTGAACGTTAGCCATATGAGAAAACTGATAAGGTCCTACAACATCACCCACTGCATAAATATGTTTTTGAGATGTTCTTAAATATGAATCCACCCTTATGCCCTTTTTGTCGTAACTTATCCCTGCTGCCTCTAGATTAAGATCTGTGGTATTGGGTTTCCTACCAATAGCGACCAATAAGGTTTCAGCTTTTACCATCTGTTCTTTGCCATTTTTTTCGTAGGTAAGTGCAATGCCTTTGTCTATACTTTCTACTTTAATAGCTTTTGATGCCGTATGTAGCCAAACCCCTTCTTTCGTGAGATGGGCTTCCAAACGTTTCACCAAATCAGGCTCTTCTTTTGAGAGTATGCTTGGCATCATTTCTATTAAATGTACGTTTACACCCAACCGATTCAATGCTTGCGCTAATTCTACACCTATGGCGCCTCCACCAAGTACCACAATGGATTTTGGTAATACCTCTCGTTCAAAAATGGTCTCATTGGTTAAATAAGGCGTTTGGGTCAAGCCTTGAATCTCCGGAATATATGGGGATGATCCTGTAGCTATTAGGATTTTATCGGCTCTAATGCCAATACCATCAACTACAATTGTCTTGCTGTCTTTAAAGCGTGCATGACCTTTAATAAAGTCAATCCCATCCTTTTTAAGGGTAGTCGGATCTTCATGTTCGTAAATGGCCTCTCGAACCGATTTTATATGATGCATAATTTTTTTTGTGTCTATACCCTCTAGGCTGATAAATTCTTTGAGCTGGTTAAACTTCTTTGCTTCGTTAATCAATGTTTTACTAGGTACACAACCTGACCAAGTACACTCACCACCAGGTTTTTGATCTTCAATTAGCACGACTTTTTTCCCAAATCCCAAAGCTGTATAAGCGGCTGTCAAACCACCAGCTCCGGCTCCGATAACAACCAAATCATATGTCTTCATTTTTAACGCCCTTTCGTTAGTGTACGATTAATCTTATGCTAATGATTTTACCAGTCTTTTTGTAGTGTGTCAATAAAAAACACCTCATTCATTCGAATGAGATGTTTTTTATTTTGATTCAAAGGTCAAATGAAAATATATACAATCCCCATAACAAAGCCTAGTAATGCACCAAACCAAGTGATGGCATTTAATTCTTTATCTACGATTGTAAAAATAAGCCGTTCAATATCCATGACAGAAAAATCATTCACTTCTTTTTCTACTATTTTTGCCACTTCAAAATTTTTCAAAAATGTGTCGATATTATTTTCTACAAAGCCTACATATAGCATTTCTATCTTAGACTCTATTTGATCTCGCTCATGAGCGGTTAAAAGGATTTTCTGTTCCAATATTGGATAGATCATTGAGGTAATCATATCTTTTAAGCTGATTTTATCAATGAGCTCGTAGGCACTTTTTACAATACCGACTGTTGCACCTTCAAGTAGTTCTTCATATTGCCTAAGGGCCAGTATTTCTGAGATTGGATTAACCATTACCTCATTGGCACTTTTTATGATGACATGAATCAACGTCTTTTGCACGTCCTCTTCTTGCAAGGTCTTTTCGATATAATCCAATATTGAAGCGGTTACATCTTTACTGTTTAGGAACATGGCACCAAGAGCACCAACCTTCTCGTGAATCAGTTCCCCTACAATAATATTGACTTTATCCTCCACTTGCGGTTGACGTACTTGACTTATAATGTAATCACAAATCTGTTCTTTATGATTTTCCAAAATAAATTCCAGATTAATCCATACTGTAGAGGGTAAAACAGTGTCTAGTGCTGTGTTATATGATAATCTACCGGCCAGATACTCTTTTATGGTTCTATATAACATCTCTTTTGTATCTTTTGATCTTATTTTATCTTCAATTGTTAGTGCGATACCTTTACCTATTTTGTTGACAACGATTGGGTATTCATCACCTAACACCGTCTCCATGATTTCTTTTAGAGACCTTGGTTCACCCAGTAAATCCTTGGTGATATATGCCTTGATTTGATTGATAACACCCTCATTTAGCAATTCTTTGCTAATGACCTCCTTCGTTAGAAGTCTTTCACCCACAGCACCACCTAAACTCTTGGCAATTCTACCTCTTTCTCTTGGAATGACACCCGGTGTGAATGGCAATCTGATTTTTCCGATACGCACTTCTGTATGGGGCTTAAAAAGCATCTTGATGGCCAACCAATTGGTCGAATAACCAATTAGAGCACCAATCAAGGGTTTTAATAATATTAAATAATCCATATGACACCTCAAATTTCTCTAATAGTTTTATGAATGGCTTGCCTCATCTATTTCTAGCTCTGCTAACAAATCAATGACACGTTTTTTTAACAGCGGATGTACTTTGAATGGTGCCAATTCACTAAGTGGCTTTAGAACAAATTGACGCTGAGCCATCCTTGGATGTGGCAGAACAACCTTCTCATCTTCCGTTACCAAATCATCATAGAAAATCAAATCCAAATCCAGTGTTCTTGGTCCCCAGTGGATTTCTCTTTCTCTTTTAAAAACTTTTTCAATCTCTAGCAAATAATCCATGAGTTTACTAGGTGACAACAAGGTCTTTACACAAATGACACCATTAATAAAGTCCTCTTGGTCAATATAGCCCCATGGTTTGGTTTCTCTGAGTTTGGATACTTTTTCTACCAGACTGTGACCACTGACATTGATTGCTTCTATGGCTTCAAATAGAACTTCTTCTCGTTGTCCCATATTAGAACCTATAGCAATATAAGCTTCATGCCACCATCTCTCTACTGTCACACTTGCAACTTTAAAAGGACGTCCAATGGGTGCGTGAGGCTTTTTGACTGTAACTTTTACACCCTTTAGAAGGTCATAGGTGGTTAGTAGGCGTTTGGCAACACCCTCAGCTAAAGTTTCAATCAAATTATATTTCTCTGATTTGAAATAATCTTCTATAGTATAGCACATGCCGGCATAACTGACAGAAAGGCTTAGATCATCTTCTGTGCCTGCCGGTTCTAAGTCAAGGTAAGCATCAAAGGTTATTAAAAATGTTTGGCCTTGTTCTTTTTCTTCTTCTAAAACACCATGAAAAGCATATACCTCTAAGTCCACTACCGAGATACAATCCATATTATTCACCTGCTTTCATAATGGCCATGGTCATATCTATGGCTCTTTTATTCTCCAGTACATCATGAACTCTGAATATGGCTACTCCCGACTGAAGTCCAATGACGGTGGTTACCAAAGTGCCTTCAATCCTCTCATGAACCGGTAAGTCGAGTGTTCCGCCTATAAGTGATTTTCTAGATGTCCCAAGAAGTAGGGGATAACCTAGGTGATTAAATACTCTAAGCTCGCCCATGATTTTAAGATTCTCTTCCCGTGTTTTGGCAAATCCTATACCCGGGTCAATAATGATATTTTCTCTTTTGATACCGGCTTTTCCTGCCAACTCAATACTACCTGCCAAATCTTTGACCATGTCAATGATCAAATCATCATAACCACCTTTTGGACGGTTGTGCATGATACAACAAGGTACATTGTAGGCTGCAATCACATTCGCCATTTCAGGGTCTTTCTTAAGTCCCCATATGTCATTAACCATATCGGCTCCTGCATCAAGTGCGGCTTTTGCCACCATGGCTTTTGATGTATCTATTGATACAACCGTATCAAAATTTGCCTTAATCATTGTGATGACAGGTACCACGCGACGTATTTCTTCTTCTTCATCCACAAAGACATGTCCGGGCCGAGTGGATTCTCCACCGACATCAATGATATCTGCCCCTTCAAGAATCATTTTTTCCACTTGTGATTTTGCATCTTTTTCACCAATAAATTTTCCCCCATCTGAAAATGAATCAGGGGTCACATTTAAAATACCCATAATGTAGACGTGACGATGAAAATCAAAATTCTTTTTCCCAATAATCATTCCTTATACCTCGATTTTTAGATTTTTCTTGTCATTACTCCAATTACACGCTTCTATTGATCCACATGTATAGCATGCCCTTGAAGCTTTGTCAGCTCTGTAGAGTATGCCATCCAAATCCAGTTGATTGGAAATGGTTTCATTTTTATGGTTAGCTATGGCTTTTAAAATGACTTTTATGGCATCTCCTTCAAATCCGGCATCTTCTAGTATACCCTTGGCAATTCTTACACTGGCTATTTCATGTGGCTCACCTGTTGCATATTGACACCCTCTTCCGATGTCATGAAGAAGGCCGCAAGCATAGACCCATGTCTTATCATATTTTAACGCATTTTCCAAACACATAATCCAAGCAATTCGAGCCACATCCAGAAAATGGGCCATATCATGTTTACAATACACACGGCTGATTTCCATTTTATTAATTTCATTTAAATAATGCTGGTAATCCTTATGATCATAAATGTTCTGTATCTTCTTCATAGATTCCTACCCATTCCATCTATTACTTCCCCGTACTTACTGGCGATTTCTTGTACCATCTTATGTTGATTTAATGTAACCTCATCTAGAGCTATGACTTTCATAATACCCATGACACTGTTGGTCACAAAAACACCTTCGCTTGATAAGAGACGACTCAATGTTAGCTTTTCTTCCATGACGGGGTAAGTGTTCATAACCCATTGTCTCATAATGCCTCTAAGCAAGCCTGAAGAAGCCTCCGGTGTAATAATCTTATTACCTTCTATAATAAATACATTGGCTACTGCCGTTTCGCATATTTCATTATGTATATTCAAAAAAAGAGCATCGCTAAACCCATGCTTTTTCGCCTTTTCTAACTCAATAATATTATCTAAATAATTCATGGATTTGATACTAACCGTATGGCTGGTTGGATTGCGTTTAACCCTTGATAAGGTCAATCTATACCCTTCTTCATAGTGCATTTGACCATAACTCAAAGGTCGTGTAGTAAAAACTGTATTTTCCTCTGAAACATTTATTTTTATAACACCGTTATCACATGACAAGGCTCTTATTGCCGCTTTAACTTCCTTCTCATTTATCGCTTTTTGTATACCTAAATACATTAATCCTTTGTTTAATCTAGACAGATGTTCTTCTAAAAATATGATCGTACCGTTGATGACCCTTAGGGTTTCAAAAACGCCATAGCCATAAAAGTAACCTCGGTCAGGAAGCAAAGTATCATTGTCTACAATTGTATTATTGATCATCATACATCTACCTCCTTAAGTCGAACCGCTTTAAAAAGTGCCCTCGCCTTATCTAAAGTTTCTTCATATTCAGCTTCTGGATCTGATTCCCATGTAATACCGCCACCTACGCCAATGGCTATCCGCTCTTTTTGTTTAATGATGGTTCGAATAACAATGTTAAAGTCTGCGCTCCCATCAAATCCAAAATAGCCAATGCAACCTGTATACAAGTGCCGTCTCGTTGGTTCTAATTCCTCGATAATCTCCATGGCCCGAATCTTAGGTGTTCCGGTAATAGAACCTCCCGGAAAGCAAGCCTTTATACAGTCTACTGCTGTCATTTCCTGCTTCAGCTTACCCACTATGGTTGCTACTAAATGATGTACAGTTGCATAAGATTCAATACCGAATAACTCCGTCACTTTAACCGTATAGGGTCTACATACTTTGCTTAAGTCATTACGTTCCAAATCCACCACCATCAGCAATTCAGATTTATCTTTTTCACTTTTTTCAAGCGCTAATCGATTGGCTTCGTCTTCTTCTTCCGTCTTGCCTCGTGGACGTGTTCCTTTTATCGGCCTGGTTTCCACCCAATTGTTTCTAATCTGCATGAATCTCTCCGGCGATGAACACAGTATTTCTGTGTCATCCAGATTCATAAATGCACTAAAAGGCGCTTGATTCACTTGTCTTAAAGATTTATATATGTCATAAGCATTACGCTGAGTTGTAGCTGTATAGGTATGGGTCATATTCGCAATGTATATGTCACCGTTTAATATATACTCCTTCATTTTTTCTACTGCCTTCATATAAGTAGACGCATCAAAGCAGGAAGTAAATGTCACAGCTTCCTCTACAGTGTTACCGTATAGAGTAGGAGGACCGGATTTTATCGTATGCATAATTTGAGTCGTTTTATCCTCAAAATTGAAAGTTGCTTCATGATTTTCCTTTTGGTCCGGATAAAAAACAGATAAATAGGTTTTGTGACAGTGATGATCAAATATCAAAAGATGATGATAAAACACAAATACCATAGTAGGCATCTCCATAATGGGTTTTGCAATCTCTGGTATTTTCTCCATATCTCTCACCAAGTCATAAGATAAATAACCCATACATCCTGCAACAAAAGGCAAATCATATGTATTTTGAATAGGGTTGGCTTCTATGAGTTCCTTTAAGATTATAAAAGGATCACCACTTATCATCTGTCCATTTATGGTTGTTAGTCCTTGGTTATAGATTATTTTTTTATAAGGATTTAACCCAATAAATGAGTGTTTGCCTAATTTTTCTGAATCCTTTGAGCTATCTAAAAAAATAATATCCTTTTCATCTTTAAACAAACTAAATATATCAAAAGATGAAAGCTCTGTTGTAATCTCTTTCACATCTACTCTCATTTGAACCTCATCTGTGGCAGCTTCTAATAAAATTATGTAATAACTCATGACCATATTCTGTCAGTTCCGCTTCAGGGTGAAACTGTACACTTTCGACTTCATATGTTTTATGGCGTAAACCCATAATTGTCCCATCTTCCAAACGACTTGTAACTTCTAGACAAGACGGCAAATTTTTCTCTTCAACGACGAGTGAATGATACCGCGTTGCATAAAAAGGCAAGCTTAATCCTTCATATAAATCTTTCTCATTATGATAGACCGCTGAAATCTTTCCATGTACCGGTGTTTTTCCTTTAGTTACATGACCACCATAGACATGGCCAATCACTTGATGACCAAGGCATATACCCAATATGGGTATGACGCCGCCAAAAACTCTTACGATTTCTAAACAGATGCCTGCATCTTCCGGTCGTTTAGGGCCAGGAGAAAGAATGATACCCTTTGGTTTCAACTGTTTAATATCTTTAATGCTTATATCATCATTTCTCTTTACCAGTATGTGTTCACCGAGTTCTTCTACGTATCTAACTAAGTTATAAACAAAGGAATCATAATTATCAATCATTAAAAACATGCTTCACCTCATACCTTATAAAGTGCCATCAACTTCTGATAGATTTCCATATTCTCTTCAAATCTACCACTTAAAGTTGTCGTAATTGTTTTGGTATTTGGTTTTTTAATCCCCCTTGTGGTCATACAGCTGTGTTCACCTTCTATAATGATGGCCACATCTTCTGTATCTGTGACTTTTCTCATAATATAAGCTATGTCAGCCCCAATGCGTTCCTGTAACTGAAGTCGTTTCCCCACCATGTCTGCAATACGTGCAATCTTACTAAGACCGATGACCCTCTTGTTAGGTATGTAAGCTACGGCTACCTTCATATTATACATAAGGGCCAAATGGTGTTCACAGTAACTAAACAATTGAATATCTTTCATGAGCACCATGTCTTGTTTACTGTTATCATATATTTCCTCTTCATCAAAAGTCACACCTAATTTCTCAATAAGTTCATCATTGGTATAGGCCATACCTTCAAATACTTCTGCATACATGTTTGCCACACGCGTTGGTGTGTCTCTTAGACCTTCTCTATTTGGGTCATCACCAAGTGCTATGAGTATGCCTCTTATGTGGTCCTCGATTGCTTTTTTATCTATCATGTCATATTCTCCTTAAGAACACAAAATATTCTGAGTTCTTACTCATAGGCATCTAAAAAACTATGTTTTTGACCATTCGACTGCCACCCAACAATACAATCCATATTAACATTATGTGCAGACTGTAAAATACATTTGTCTATATCCGGATTGTTTTCTTTTAGCTTGGCAATGAGTTCTTTCATTTCACGACGTTTACTGGAGGTCTTCTTCGCCGCCACAACACAACCGCAATTCATAGGCATAAGACCAGCGTTATTGGTAAACCTTATGATATCTTCTTCATGTATGTAATACATGGGTCTAATCAACTCAAGGCCTTCAAAGTTTAAGGATTTAAGTCTTGGCATCATCGTCTTCGTCGTCCCTGCATAAAAAATATTCATAAGTTGGGTTTCGATGACATCGTCAAAATGATGGCCTAAGGCCAACTTGTTACAGCCAAGTTCTTGTGCCTTGGCATAAAGAGCACCTCTTCGCATTTTTGCACATAAGTAGCAAGGATAATCACTGGAAATAGCGTCTACAATGCCAAAAATTCCGGAATCAAAAAAGGTGATGGGAATATTCAAATGCTGACAATTTTCTTTAAGTCTTTCTTCATTGGTAATATGATAACCCGGATTCATAGCCAGATACTCAATTTCAAATTTAACATCACCATGGATTTTAAGTTCCTGAAGCAACTTACATAACAACAAACTGTCTTTACCACCGGATACACCAATACCGATTCGATCGCCTTCTTCAACCAATTTGAATGCTTTTACAGCCTTTATAAATCTTGACCATATCTCTTTCCTATATGTCTTAATAATACTGCGTTCTATATCTTTTACCGATTTTAACGGGACTGTGGGAATGGTTAACGAACACCCACTACCTTGTAATGATTCTGCCATAATGATCTCCTATTATTAGTCACCCTTTAGACTGATTTCTATTGCTATACTACATGGTGAGACAATGAATGTCAAGTTCGTTGATCCATTAGGAAATAAGCAAAAGCATTTTAGCTTTTTTAGGCTCTATATGCACTAATAATTCCGAAGTAATTCTAGCGCATCTTCTTCAAGGAGTGGTTTACTAAACAAGTAGCCTTGAATTGTAGTGCAATCTACGGTCTTTAAGTAGTTCAATTGAAATTGTTCTTCAACACCTTCTGCTACAACCCTAAAGTTTAGTTTATGAGCTATATCGATAATCGCCCTAGTAAAAAAATGATTCTCACCTTCATTTAGAATATCGTCAATGAAAGCTTTGTCAATTTTAAGGGTGGAAATGGGCAGCTTTCTGAGGTAAGTTAAAGATGAAAAACCTGTACCAAAATCATCTAAGGCAATATCAATACCTATTTCAGATAACATCTTCAATTGTCGGCTCACCAAGTCGAAGGATTTGATTAGAACCGTTTCTGTCACTTCAAATTCAAGCCACTTAGAGTTAATCCCTTCAGCTTTAATAATGGTTTTTACAATTTCAACAAAATCTGAATGTAATAACTGAACGACTGAAATATTCACAGCAACTTTTATAAAATCACGATTTAATCCATTGATGCGTTTAGCAAATCTTGCAGCTTCTTCTATAACCCATTTCCCGATTTCTACGATATCACCGGTTGACTCTGCTATCGGAATAAAACTAAAAGGTGGCACAGATCCTAAAATATGACTGTTCCATCTAAGCAAGGCTTCATAACCAACTATAGTATTGGTTTTACTGTTATATTGTGGTTGATAGACTAAATGAAATTCATTTTTTATTAATGCATGTTTTAATGCATTGGTCAGATTAATCTTTGCTGACATCTCCTGATTCATCTTGAGGTCAAAGCGACTTGCTTTAGCTTTACCTATTGACTTCATTTTGTACATGGCCATATCCGCTCTAATAAGCAGTTCATCATAGGACATACCATCATCAGGATAAATAGCATAACCAATGCTTGCTGTAACAAACAATTGCTTTCCACTGATTTCTAAGCTGTTATTAATTTTATCCATTAAACCATCAATATAATTATTACAATCAAAGCTTTCATCTATGGCAATGAGACAGATAAACTCATCACCACCAATACGACCAATCGTACCTATATCCTGTACATAAGATTTAAATATATCACTAACTTCTTGTAACAATTGATCGCCTATTTGGTGGCCATGGGCTGTATTAATATAATTAAAATTGTCTATGTCAATAAAGGCCATCATCACTTTTGTATGAAGTCTATCGGAATTCTTAATCAATTTTTCAAAATATTCCTCCATATGAAGACGATTCGGCAGTTTTGTCAAGAAATCATTATATGCTAAATAGTTTATTTTTTCCTGTTGTTCTATGAGTTCCTCATTTTGAGCTTTGAGTTCCTCTTCTGACGCCGTTAATGCTTCATAGGTCGATAGCAGCTCTACATGCTCTACTTCTAGATCTTTCTGTACTTTTTTTCGCATTATAACGTTATAGCTTAAAATGATTACAAAGGCTAACAGTATCAGCGTAATACCGGAATAGATTAAAATAATTTCCCTATGTAATTCGTAATACGATACCGGACGGTTGATGACAACGCTTCCTTCTGGTAAATTATGTGTTTCAATATTGTTCTTTTCAAGATACTTATAATCAAAACCATAATAAAAGGATTTTGTATCGACTGTCTTCAAAGATTTAATGGGTTCGCCTTCAATAAGCTCGATTGCCAAACCAGCGCCATAGTCCCCTTGCATCGTGCCACTTAACAAACTACCTCCAATAACACCATAACCCAATAAATATTCGTAGACTGAATACATGGGAAGTGTTGTAAGCTCTGCCAACTCTTTCGAAAAGGTTTCATTTGATTTTTGTTTACCTTGGCTGTCCATGGTGAAAGTACCCATAATGACAGCACTACCTGCTTGAGGTTCTTTCAGTAACGTCTTGATTTCCTCATAGCTTAAATCATCCAGTATTCTATAAGATAAATCAAAATCTGATTGATCTATTGCCTCACCAATCTCTGCACTGACATCTTTCCCACTTTCTGTAGCGTCACAAACTACAAAAATATGCTTGATTTCAGGTTGAAGTTCCATCATTAGGTCCACAGTACCTGTGGCATCTAAGACCTCATATACACCAACTATATCCTCTACACCTTTCGTACGGCTAATAGCAGATTCCTCTAAAATACCGGTATAGACAATCGGGGTCCCCGCAAAAATTCCATCTCTATGTTGAATAGCAAATTCCATAGCCATGTCATCGGTTGTAATAATAACGTCTGTGGTAACATATTTGTATTTGTGTTGAAGGAGACTATATTGAAACGACAAATTATCTTCATCAGGGTATCTTTTCCAATCCAAATATTCTACAGATACAATTATATTCTCATTATACTCTTTGAAACGCTTAATGATTGCATCGGTTTGTGTATCTGTCCAGCCAAAGCCTTTATGATAGGAATTAATCAGCAAGACATGGGGATAGTCATAGTTATGTTGAGAGCCCTCCTGCATAGCAAATGTTTTCAAATCAAGTACTAAACTTATAAATATCGTCAAACATACAATTATAATCTGTTTATTTGAAAAATAGATATTTTTCATATTAATGTCCATCCAATCCCCATTTATTTCTTTATAAGACACAAGAATATTCTATCATTATATTGTATATTGGGCAACATAGATTGACATATAATTTCATATTGTGATATAATCCAATTCAGCCATAATATTATAAGGAGGATATCACAATATGTTTACAGATGCATCCATTGATATGAAATATGAAGAAACCTTTAAACTGGTGTATCAACAACTCAATTATGCTAGGCAAAACGACCCAAAATATACTCGATTTGACTTGAAGCGATTTCTCGAGAGTCTTTATGACAATCACGGTAACAATTGGTTAGGAAGAAGTGAAGTTCAAGAAGCGGTGCAATCAGCCACCATTGCCGCTGCTGAATTGTTGCTTAGCCAATGGGAATAGGAAGTCAATTAAAAAAGCCTTCGCATATGCGAAGGCTTTTTGATTTCTATGATTATCTGTTGTTTAATACTGCTTGTGCTGCTGCAAGTCTAGCAATCGGAACACGGAAAGGTGAACAAGAAACATAGTCAAGTCCAACTCTGTGACAGAATTCGATGGATGATGGGTCTCCACCATGCTCACCACAGATACCAAGCTTGATGTCAGGTCTAGCAGATCTACCTTTGACAACTGCCATTTCTACTAACTGGCCAACACCTGTTTGGTCAAGTCTAGCAAATGGGTCAGATTCAAGTATGGATTTTTTGTAGTAATCATCAAGGAAAGCACCAGCATCGTCTCTTGAGTAACCAAATGTCATTTGTGTTAAGTCATTGGTACCAAATGAGAAAAACTCAGCTTCTGCTGCAATCAAATCTGCAGTTAAAGCAGCACGTGGAATCTCAATCATGGTTCCAACAAGATACTTAAGCTTAACGCCTTTTTCTGCGATTACTTTTTCTGCTGTCTCAACGACGATATTCTTAACATATGCAAGCTCTTTAACTTCACCAGCAAGAGGAATCATAATCTCTGGGATAACGTCAATACCTTCTTCAGCTATAACTTCAACAGCTGCTTCAATAATCGCACGTGTTTGCATAACTGCTATTTCAGGATAAGTTACTGCAAGTCTACATCCTCTATGACCAAGCATAGGGTTGAACTCGTGTAAGCTTTCTACTGTTTCTTTTAACGCTTCAAAAGTTAAGCCCATTTCTTTAGCTAATTCTCTAATATCGCCTTCTTCTTGAGGTAAGAACTCATGAAGTGGTGGATCAAGAAGACGTACTGTCATTGGTTTACCAGCAAGTGCTTTGTACATACCTTTAAAGTCTGCTTTTTGGAAAGGAATTAACTCAGCTAGAGCAGCTTCTCTCTCAGCAACTGTATTGGATACAATCATTTGACGGATTTTTGGAAGTCTGTCTTCTTCAAAGAACATATGCTCTGTACGACAAAGACCAACACCTTCTGCGCCAAACTCAACTGCATTAATAACGTCTTTAGGACTATCAGCATTTGCTCTTACTTTAAGTGTTCTTACATCATCTGCCCAACCCATAAACTTACTAAAGTCGCCGCTGATTTCAGGATCCACTGTTTTGATATCTTCAAGATAGATTTTACCTGTTGAACCGTCAAGTGAAATGAAATCACCTTCCGCTACAGTTTTTCCACCTAGAGTAAATGTTTTTGCTGCTTCGTTGATTTTGATTTCTCCACAACCAGATATACAGCAAGTACCCATACCACGAGCAACAACTGCTGCATGAGAAGTCATACCACCACGTGCTGTTAAGATACCTTGTGCTGCGTCCATACCTTCAATATCTTCTGGTGAAGTCTCAAGTCTAACTAAGATTACACGCTCACCACGTTTTTTTGCTGCAACTGCGTCATCTGCGTTAAAGTATACTTGTCCTGCTGCTGCTCCTGGAGAAGCTGGAAGTGCTGAACCATAAACTTTTGCAGCTGCTAATGCTTCTACATCAAAGTTAGGGTGAAGCAATTGATCCAATTGTTTTGGATCTACTTTCATGAGTGCTTCTTCTTTTGTACATAATCCTTCTTCAACCAAATCAACCGCTATTTTAAGGGCTGCTTGAGCTGTTCTCTTACCATTACGTGTTTGTAAGAAGTAAAGTACTTTATCTTCAATGGTGAATTCCATGTCTTGCATATCTTTGTAATGATTTTCAAGCTTAGTAGCAAGTCTCATAAATTCTGCATATGCTTCTGGCATATCATTTTCAAGTCTTGTTATAGGTTCTGGTGTTCTGATACCGGCAACAACGTCTTCACCTTGAGCATTTAATAAATACTCACCGTAAATACCACGTTCACCTGTTGATGGATTTCTTGTAAAGGCAACACCTGTACCGGATGTATCACCCATATTACCAAATACCATAGATTGAACGTTAACTGCAGTTCCCCAGCTACCAGGAATATCATGCATTCTTCTATAGATCACTGCTCTTTCATTGTTCCATGAATCAAATACTGCATTAATTGCAGCCATAAGTTGCTCTACTGGCTCTTGTGGGAACTCTGAACCTTCATGCTTAACATATAGAGCTTTGAAAGCTTCTACAACTTCTTTAAGGTCATCTGCTGACAATTGTAAGTCATTTTCAAAACCTTTTGACTCTTTAATTTCATCAAGTACACGCTCAAATTGTGATTTTGGAAGACCTTTAACCACGTCTGAGAACATCTGGATAAATCTTCTGTATGAATCATAAGCAAATCTTGGATTTCCTGTTGCTACAGCAAAACCTTCTACAGATACATCATTAAGACCTAAGTTAAGAACTGTATCCATCATACCTGGCATAGATGCTCTTGAACCGGAACGTACAGAAACCAATAATGGTCGATTGTTATCACCAAAAGTTTTTCCGGTGATTTCTTCAAGTTTTGCCAATGATGCTTTAATTTCAGCTGTAATCTCGTCAGTAATCTTCTTTCCGTCTTCATAGTACTTAGTACAAGCTTCAGTAGAAACTGTAAATCCTTGAGGGATTGGAAGTCCTAATTTAGTCATTTCAGCAAGATTCGCACCTTTACCACCTAACAGGTTTTTCATGGACCCATCTGCTTCACTGAACATATAAACAAACTTTTTGCTCATTCTTTGTCCTCCTAAATAAATTTAATTGTCAACGTTTCAGGTTGCCTTCTTTAACAAATGACATAAAAACCACCCTAGTCGGTTGCGTTTATTGTAAACAGGGTTATGCCTGTTTTCACACACACCTATATAAGGGCAAAATCACATCTTTTGCCCTTATATATTATAACACAACAAGACAAAATGTGTACCCTAAATTGCCATTTTTTATGGTTCCTAATAGCTATTTAAAGGTTTTGACGAAAAACAGGGCATTTTCGTTAAATTTTTGTCTATTTTATATAATCCGTACATATGTTGCCTATATTTTAGATTGTGCACTTCTTAAAAATCAAACTTGTCATGAAAATACTGAAGAAGTTCACTAATTTTTACCCGTTCTTGCTCCATAGAGTCTCTATGACGAATCGTTACAGATTGGTCCTCATTGGATTCAAAATCATACGTGATGCAGAATGGTGTACCAATCTCATCTTGACGTCTGTAACGTTTACCGATACTTTGTCGGTCATCAAATTCCACATTATAATACTTGCTCAGCAAATCCATAACCTTTTGTGCATCATCGTTGAGCTTTTTAGAAAGGGGTAGGATGGCCATTTGCATCGGTGCAAGGGCTGGGTGGAATCTTAATACCGTTCTCACCTCACCGTTTTCCAAGGTTTCCTCATCATAAGCCTCACATAAAAAAGCTAATGTAACACGATCCGCTCCAAGAGAAGGTTCCACACAGTAAGGTATATATTTTTCATTGGTTTCTTGATCAAAATACGTCAAATCTTGACCGGAATGTTCCTGGTGACGGGTTAAATCAAAGTCCGTTCTTGAGGCAATACCCCATAATTCACCCCAGCCAAAGGGGAACTGGAATTCAATATCGCTTGTTGCATTAGAATAATGGGAGAGTTCTTCAGGACTATGATCTCTAACCCGCATATGATCTTTGGTCATACCAAGATCCTCTAGCCAATTGACACAAAAAGCTTTCCAATAGGAGAACCATTCGATGTCTGTTCCCGGCTTACAGAAGAATTCTAATTCCATCTGTTCAAATTCTCTCGTTCTAAATGTAAAATTACCCGGTGTGATCTCATTTCTAAATGATTTTCCAACTTGTGCGATACCAAAAGGTACTTTTTTTCTGGATGTTCTTTGTACATTTTTAAAATTAACAAAGATACCTTGAGCTGTCTCAGGACGTAAGTATACGGTGTTTTTGGCATCTTCTGTCACACCTTGAAAGGTTTTGAACATAAGATTAAACTGTCGGATATCCGTGAAGTCATGTTTCCCACAGGAAGGACAATCAATATTATTCTCCTCAATATAGGCTTTCATAGCTTCATTGGACCATGAATCCACAGGGTCTTCTATGATAATCCCTTTAGCTTCCATATAATCTTCAATCATTTTGTCGGCTCTAAAGCGCTCTTTACATGCTTTACAATCCATTAGTGGATCGTTAAACCCACCAACATGTCCTGAAGCTACCCATGCTTGAGGGTTCATCAATATGGCACAATCCACACCCACATTGTAGGGACTTTCTTTGACAAATTTCTGCCACCAAGCTTTCTTAACATTGTTCTTGAGTTCAACGCCAAGTGGTCCATAGTCCCACGTGTTAGCGAGTCCACCGTAAATCTCTGATCCAGGATATACAAACCCTCTTGCTTTCGCTAATGCTACAATTTTTTCCATTGTTTTTTCCATGATTATCATCCTTTCAGTATCCATTTATGGATGTTAAGATATCAAAAAAACATCCTGCCATCCCTAGTAATAAGGGACGAAAGCATGTCACTTCCGCGGTTCCACCCTAATTGGTAAAATACCCACTCTTCATCAAAACACTCCTAAGCGCCATTCCTCTTATGGTCTCTACCCGGCTTCCACTATCCCGAACTCGCTTGAAAAACCAATCTAAGAGTACTCCTCTTATTCATCGTGCTATAATATACTCGATTGTTATGAATATATCATAGGAAAGTCAGACTGTCAAGAAGAAGCCTCAGGCAAAAAGATACAGATAAAGAACATGCCAAAGTTCCCGGGTCTTTGACACTTGCCGAAGTAACTAAAACAGCGAAAACCTTATAACAAGCCTATTTAGGCTTATTTTTTTGTCAAATTCTACTCTTTTCATTTACGTTCTACTACGTTCTATGATATAATATAGGGTATTAGGAGGTGTTGTTATGAGGCTGAAAGTTGTAAATTCTAAAATGTTCAATTATTATATGTCATAGAAACTATTTATGTTGATGGAAAACAAAAACTAGAACCGTCGAAAAACTTGGCAGATATTCTGATTTAGAAAAAAGCTAAATGGTGCTAATCCCATAGAGTGGGCCAAAAAGTATATCGAAGATCTTAATCGCCAAGAAAAGAACAAAAACGTGAGGTTATTATCAAGCTTAGGCAATCCACGCTTATTGATAAAGAGATTCAACGTTCCTACAACGGTGGCTATCTTTTTCTTCAACAGATTTATTACCAGTTAGGGCTTCATAAGATTTGTAACGATATTTCTTCAAGGCACAAGTTCACCTATGACCTTAACGGTATTCTCTCTCGTTTGATTTACGGAAGAATTCTTTTCCTTCTTCCAAGCTTTGCACCTTTGAATCTTCTAAACGTCTTCTCGAACAGCCAAACTTTGAATTACAGAACATTTACAGGTCTTTAGAAGTTATCGCTAAGGAATCCGATTTCATACAATCACAGCTTTACAAAAACAGTCTAGCAGTTTCTAAACGTAATGATCGAATTCTTTATTATGACTGTACCAACTACTTTTTTGAGATTGAACAAGAAGATGGCCTTAAACAATATGGACCCTCCAAAGAAAACCGTCCTAACCCTATTGTAGAAATGGGCTTGTTTATGGATGGAGATGGTATTCCTCTCGCTTTTAACATTCACAGTGGCAATACCAATGAGCAGGTGACTCTAAAGCCTTTAGAAAAGCAAATTATCGAAGACTTCAAACTATCCAAGTTTGTTGTATGTACTGATGCCGGCTTATCTTCAAATGCAAATAGGAAGTTTAATAATATAAATGGACGTTCTTTTATTACAACTCAATCCATCAAAAAACTTAAGCAGTTTTTAAAAGAGTGGGCTTTAGAACCAACTGGATGGAGGCACAATGATTCCAAAGAAACCTTTGATTTAAACCTGTTTGATGAAAATGAAAGTCTTTGTGAGCAATATAAGAATATGACCTTTTATAAAGAGAGATGGATTAAAGAGAATGATCTTGAGCAAAACTGATTGTCACCTTTTCTCTTAAATACCGTTATTATCAACGTCAGATCAGAAACAAACAACTTGAACGTGCCACAAAACTCATTAGCACTAACCCAAAAAGTATAGGTAAGAAAAGACAAAATGATTATAAACGATTTATCGCTTCCACCAATGTTACAAGTGATGGTGAAGTTGCAGAAGAGACACTTTACCATCTTAATTCAAATACTGTTGCTGAGGAAAGTATCTATGACGGCTTCTATGCAGTATGTACTAACCTTGACGAAGATGCTTCTGAAATAGCTAGAATTAACCACCGACGTTGGGAAGTTGAAGAATGTTTTAGAATTATGAAGAGCGAGTTTAAAGCAAGACCTGTTTATCTTCAAAGAGACGACCGTATAAAAGCGCATTTTACAACCTGTTTTCTAGCACTTGTTTTATATAGATATCTGGAGAAAGACCTAGACAACCAGTTTACAACGAACGAAATCGTCGGCCAGTTAAAGGATATGAACTTCTATTGCGTTCCTGGACAGGGTTTTATTCCGACCTATACACGTACTGATTTTACAGATGCACTACATGATACCTATGGATTTAGAACAGACTATCAGATTGTCAGCGACAAAGAAATGAAAAATATATACAAAAGACTAAAAAGTAAAAAAAGTACGCAAAAATTAATGACATATAAAAGCTTGAAGCCCCTATTTATAAGGGATTTCAAGCTTTTTCTGTTTCACAACTGTCAAAGACAGGAATATATCATAGGAAAGTCAGACTGTCAAGAAGAAGCCTCAGGCAAAAAGATACAGATAAAGAACATGCCAAAGTTCCTTATCTGCGTCCATCATTTTTGTATCTTAGTGCTATATATGTATTACTTATTCTTTATAATCTTTTTTTCCAGAGCTTTCGGTTTTCCAAGTATTTCTTTTAGTAGCATGGCTTTCCTAAGATCTGTCTTGGTCATGTTTTTTAGTTCTTTTTTTAGGCTTCTCATAACCATGCCTCCTATATTTCTTTGTCACTATCACCTATGGATTCTCGCATGGTGGTGTCAGCTTGTATGTTCTTTAGATTATAATAATCCATCACACCAATATTACCTTTTCTAAATGCCTCCGCTATGGCAAGTGGTACTTGTGCTTGAGCCTCAACTACTTTAGCGTTCATTTCTTCAACCAGTGCCTTCATTTCTTGTTCTCTTGCGATGGCAAACACACGTCGCTCCTCTGCTTTTGCTTGAGCGATTTGTTTATCTGCTTCTGCTTGTTCTGCTTGAAGTCTTGCACCGATATTTTTACCTAAATCAATATCTGCAATATCTATTGAAAGAATCTCAAATGCCGTTCCAGAGTCCAACCCTTTATTTAAGACACGTTCTGAGATCATATCCGGGTTCTCTAGAACTTCTTTATGACTTTCACTTGAACCGACTGTGGTAACAATACCTTCACCAACTCTTGCAATGATGGTTTCTTCACCAGCACCACCAACCAGTCTTTCTAGGTTGGCTCGAACGGTTACTTTGGCTAATGCTTTGACTTCAATACCATTTTTGGCTACCGCCACAACGAGAGGTGTTTCAATTACCTTAGGTGTTACACTCATTCTGACCGCTTCTAGTACATCACGACCTGCCAAATCAATAGCTGCTGCTCGTTCAAATGTTAAGTCCAACTTAGCTCTGTGGGCTGCTATAAGCGCATCCACAACCCGACCGACTTTTCCACCGGCCAATAAATGTGATTCCAATTGATTAATATCCACATCTATATTTGCTTTGACCGCTCGAATCAAGGGTAATACGATAAGATTCGGTTTCACACGGCGTAATTTCATACCTATTAATCCGGCTATACTGACTTTTACATTAGATGCTATAGCAGCAATCCACAATCTTACCGGGATGACGCTAAAAAATATGGCTAAAAACAGTACCACCAACGAAACTATGAGTAACATACCAATGGGTTGTTCCATATAAATACCTCCTATTCTATACCTTTAACAAAAATTTTTTTACCTTCCACTTCTGCAATTAAAATATTGGAACCTTTTTGTATAAAACTACCTTTTGTTAAGACATCCAGTTCCAAACCATCAAAATCACCTTTGCCTGTTGGTCTTAGTGCTGTTACAGCTATTCCGGTTTTACCAACAAGTAGGCTTAAATCACTTTTTAATATTTCTTCATTTAGTTGAGCCTTTTGAATTAAGGGGCTTCTTTTTGCAGCAATGAATTTATAAGCCAAATACATGAGAATAATGGCTACCAGTAAAATAACCAAAAACATCACAACGCCTTCAGCAATTGTATTGGTTGTCATTATAACCCCGGCTAGAATTGCAACTATGCCAATCCCGCCTGTGACACCAAAACTTGGTATAAAGATTTCGGCGATCAACAATAGAATGCCGCTGGCTATGAGGAGAATGGGTAATGTTTCCATAAGCTACCTCCTTTAGGTTTTTTTGCCTATTATGCATAGGATTATGAATACTATTTTCATTTGTTACTTCTATATTATAACATATATTTGTCTGGCTAATTATTAAGGAAGTTTAAATTCTTTTGCAAAGTTGGAAAACTTTATAATAATAATAGCAAGTTAAAATTTGTTTTTGAAGGGGGTCCCATGAAGTGAGTTCTTTTGTGTTATCTCAACTTGTCCTATGAAAACCCATCCGTGGATTAGCTGGAACTTCATACTCGGTACGTATTCTTTTCAATTTAAGCCGGGTCTTTGACACTTGCCGAAGTAACTAAAACAGCGAAAACCTTATAACAAGCCTATTTAGGCTTATTTTTTTGTCAAATTCTACTCTTTTCATTTACGTTCTACTACGTTCTATGATATAATATAGGGTATTAGGAGGTGTTGTTATGAGGCTGAAAGTTGTAAATTCTAAAATGTTCAATTATTATATGTCATAGAAACTATTTATGTTGATGGAAAACAAAAAACTAGAACCGTCGAAAAACTTGGCAGATATTCTGATTTAGAAAAAAAGCTAAATGGTGCTAATCCCATAGAGTGGGCCAAAAAGTATATCGAAGATCTTAATCGCCAAGAAAAAGAACAAAAACGTGAGGTTATTATCAAGCTTAGGCAATCCACGCTTATTGATAAAGAGATTCAACGTTCCTACAACGGTGGCTATCTTTTTCTTCAACAGATTTATTACCAGTTAGGGCTTCATAAGATTTGTAACGATATTTCTTCAAGGCACAAGTTCACCTATGACCTTAACGGTATTCTCTCTCGTTTGATTTACGGAAGAATTCTTTTTCCTTCTTCCAAGCTTTGCACCTTTGAATCTTCTAAACGTCTTCTCGAACAGCCAAACTTTGAATTACAGAACATTTACAGGTCTTTAGAAGTTATCGCTAAGGAATCCGATTTCATACAATCACAGCTTTACAAAACAGTCTAGCAGTTTCTAAACGTAATGATCGAATTCTTTATTATGACTGTACCAACTACTTTTTGAGATTGAACAAGAAGATGGCCTTAAACAATATGGACCCTCCAAAGAAAACCGTCCTAACCCTATTGTAGAAATGGGCTTGTTTATGGATGGAGATGGTATTCCTCTCGCTTTTAACATTCACAGTGGCAATACCAATGAGCAGGTGACTCTAAAGCCTTTAGAAAAGCAAATTATCGAAGACTTCAAACTATCCAAGTTTGTTGTATGTACTGATGCCGGCTTATCTTCAAATGCAAATAGGAAGTTTAATAATATAAATGGACGTTCTTTTATTACAACTCAATCCATCAAAAAACTTAAGCAGTTTTTAAAAGAGTGGGCTTTAGAACCAACTGGATGGAGGCACAATGATTCCAAAGAAACCTTTGATTTAAACCTGTTTGATGAAAATGAAAGTCTTTGTGAGCAATATAAGAATATGACCTTTTATAAAGAGAGATGGATTAAAGAGAATGATCTTGAGCAAAACTGATTGTCACCTTTTCTCTTAAATACCGTTATTATCAACGTCAGATCAGAAACAAACAACTTGAACGTGCCACAAAACTCATTAGCACTAACCCAAAAAGTATAGGTAAGAAAAGACAAAATGATTATAAACGATTTATCGCTTCCACCAATGTTACAAGTGATGGTGAAGTTGCAGAAGAGACACTTTACCATCTTAATTCAAATACTGTTGCTGAGGAAAGTATCTATGACGGCTTCTATGCAGTATGTACTAACCTTGACGAAGATGCTTCTGAAATAGCTAGAATTAACCACCGACGTTGGGAAGTTGAAGAATGTTTTAGAATTATGAAGAGCGAGTTTAAAGCAAGACCTGTTTATCTTCAAAGAGACGACCGTATAAAAGCGCATTTTACAACCTGTTTTCTAGCACTTGTTTTATATAGATATCTGGAGAAAGACCTAGACAACCAGTTTACAACGAACGAAATCGTCGGCCAGTTAAAGGATATGAACTTCTATTGCGTTCCTGGACAGGGTTTTATTCCGACCTATACACGTACTGATTTTACAGATGCACTACATGATACCTATGGATTTAGAACAGACTATCAGATTGTCAGCGACAAAGAAATGAAAAATATATACAAAAAGACTAAAAAGTAAAAAAAGTACGCAAAATTAATGACATATAAAAGCTTGAAGCCCCTATTTATAAGGGATTTCAAGCTTTTTCTGTTTCACAACTGTCAAAGACAGGATTATAACATATATTTGTCTGGCTAATTATTAAGGAAGTTTAAATTCTTTTGCAAAGTTGGAAAACTTTATAATAATAATAGCAAGTTAAAATTTGTTTTTGAAGGGGGTCCCATGAAGTGAGTTCTTTTGTGTTATCTCAACTTGTCCTATGAAAACCCATCCGTGGATTAGCTGGAACTTCATACTCGGTACGTATTCTTTTCAATTTAAGCAACTTAAAAAAATAAATGCTACCAGTTGGCCAACATCGACCATGAAGTTCCTGGAGGCAGTGTGTATAATGGAGTTAGTCAGCATGGATGCTGACCGTCGACTTTTGGTGCATGGATGCACCAATCGGAGACCGTAATTATACACACTGTGGAAGGGTTTTCATGGGACGGCCTTCAATAAACTTTGATTTTATAATTTTTTAAGAGTAAAAAAAGTCTCTAAGCTTTTATTCGCCTAGAGACCCTGATCATCACATAACATATTAGGTTTAGCCCTGCTTTGACACAAAACCTATTTATTAGATTTCCACATGTTTACCTACAATAATCGGGAAACTTCGCTCCCCTTTTAGAGTTTTACCTTCTTTGACAATCACTTCTTTATCAAGAATCACATAATCTAGAGTCGCATTGGGTTCAATCACAGTATCTTGCATAATAATACTGTTTCTAACAACTGCACCTCGACCAATCTTGACACCCCTTGATAAAACACTGTCGTAAACTTCACCTTCAATGATACAACCATCCGCAACAATAGAATGGTTAACCACTGCTTCTTCATTGTATTTTGTAGGTGTCTCATCTTTTACTTTCGTAAAAACCTTGCCATCCGTATTGAATAATTCTTGACGAACTTCTGGGTTAATCATATCCATATTACAATTGTAGAACATAGATATTGAACTTAATGAACGCCAATAGCCTTTGTATTCATACCCCATTATGTTAAGCTTATCCAATTTACGGATTAGGATATCTTTTACAAAATCATAATGACCATGCGCTTCGCTCTCTTCAAGAAGTTCGATGAGTAATGTTCGCTTCAAAATATATACACCAAGAGATGCTAATTTTCCATCCGGCGTTTCAGGTTTTTCTCTCAGATCAACAATGCGTCCTTTGTCATCAAGCTTAATGATACCAAACTCCTTAAGTTCAACCGGGTCAAAGTCGGACATATCTCGGTACATAACGGTGATATCTGCTTCCTGTTTTTCATGAGCTTCCACTAAGAGATTGAAGTCCATTTTATAGATGCAGTTACCTGTAGCTATAATGACATACTCATCTGTACTCCTTTTTAAAAAGGAAATATTACTGTACATACCATCTGCAGATCCTCTGTACCAACCTGTATTTTCTCCTGCTAAGTATGGCGGGAACATAAACAGACCGTTATTTCTACGATCAAGATCCCATTCCTTACCTGCTCCAAGATGGTCCATGAGAGATCTGAAGCTGTATTGTGTTACAACACCGACCTTATCAATGCCGGAGTTAATCATATTAGATAAAACAAAATCAATCGCTCTGTACTTTCCACCTACCGGTATCGCAGACACTGATCTTTTTGCCACCAATTCCTTCATGCTTTCTTTTCTTCCACCTGTGATAATGATTCCTAAAACTCTACTCATGTCTCGTACCCCCTTTAAATACTGTTCCGCCGGAAGCTATATTCAATGTAGCATAGTCTGAGGCATCAACGCATTTGTGGATAACGACATTTTTTCCAAGTATGGCATGATCCGGTATGAAAGCACTTTCGGCAATAACGTTAATACCTGTGTTGTAAATATCAGGCTTAATTGTATTGACCACCAGTTCACCAACACCCATTTCTACGCCCTCACCTACAACCACTTTTTCAGCAAGAATACTTTTATAAATCTTAGCATTTTTACCAATGACTGAATTGGACATAATGATAGAATCTTCTATATATGCGCCTTCTTCTATAATGACACCCGGGAAAATAATCGAATTTCTAACTGTTCCATAAACCATGCAACCTTCTGCGACTATTGATTTTTTCACACTACCATTTGGTCCTATATAATGAGCAGGCATAACTGGATTGGTTGTATATATTTTCCAATTGTGGTCAAATAAATTAAAATCCGGTACACGCTCGATTAAATCCATGTTGGATTCCCAATAGGATTGAATGGTACCAACATCCTTCCAATAGCCCTCAAAAGCATAAGCAAACATTCTTTTGTTTTCATCGAGCATCATTGGGATAATATTCTTACCAAAGTCTTTTTCAGATGCTTCGTTATGATCATCACGAATTAAGTATTCTCGTAAAATTTCCCATGTAAAAATATAAACACCCATAGATGCTAAATTGCTCTTAGGCTTAGCCGGTTTTTCTTCAAACTCTAAAATACGATTGGTTGCATCAGTATGCATAAGTCCAAAACGGCTAGCTTCTTCAATCGGTACCTCAAAAACAGATATTGTAGCGTCGGCTTCATTTTTCTTGTGCGCCGCTAACATCTTAGCGTAATCCATCTTATAAATATGGTCACCTGATAAAATGACCACATACTCCGGTGATACCTTATCAATGTAGTGGATATTCTGGTACACTGCATTAGCTGTTCCTGTAAACCAATCGTTATTCTCCGACTTCAGATAGGGTGATAAAATTGTAACACCACCATTATTACGATCTAAATCCCAAGGTTTACCGATGCCGATATGGGCATTTAACTCTAAAGGCTCATATTGGGTAAATACACCTACTGTATCGATACCAGAATTGATACAATTGCTTAAAGGAAAATCAATGATTCTAAACTTACCACCATATGGAACGGCTGGCTTTGCAGTTGATGATGTCAATACGCCTAATCTACTGCCTTGTCCGCCTGCGAGTAGTAAGCCCACTAATTCTTTAGTTGCCATTTTAACCTCTCCCTTCTATTACGTGTCTTTACAACTTTGTGTTAACATAAAGCCTAGACTACATATTACTATTTTAACATAAAGCTTAAAGTTATACCAATAAAAAAACATGTATACTTATAGGAATATGGAGCTGTCTTATTTGTCCTAATTGCTCTCTAAAACGTCTTTTTTGCATTTTTATAAGCATAAAAAAGGAGCAAACCTTAATGATTCACTCCTTTTCATTCTACATGATCAATTATGCTTGGTTAATTGATCCAAATAAATCCATTTTTTCTTTTACTGTTGCTTTAATCGCTTCAAAACCTGGTGCAAGTAATTTACGAGGGTCAAAACCTTTGCCAACTTTGTCTTTTCCTTCTTCAATATATTTTCTTGTTGCTGCTGCAAAAGTCCATTGACATTCTGTATTAACATTAATCTTAGATACGCCTAAAGTAATGGCATCTCTAACCATCTTATCAGGAATACCAGTACCACCATGCAGTACAAGAGGACGGTCGCCTGTTAACTTTTGAATCTCTTCAAGCGTATCTAGGCTAAGACCTGCCCAATTATCAGGGTAGGCACCGTGAATGTTTCCAATACCTGCTGCTAACATATCTACACCCAAATCATTGATTCTTTTACATTCTTGTGGATCAGCAATTTCACCGTTTCCGATGACACCGTCTTCTTCGCCACCAATAGAGCCAACTTCCGCTTCTACAGAAATACCTTTTGAATGTGCCAATTCTATAATTTCTTTGGTTTTTTCTACATTTTCATCGATATCGTAATGAGAACCATCAAACATAACTGAAGTAAATCCGGCTTCAATACATTTTTTGGCACCATCCAATGAACCGTGATCCAGATGAACCGCAACAGGTACAGTAATATTAAGATCTTTCATCATACCTTTGACCATACCCATAACGGTATTGTATCCACCCATATACTTACCGGCACCTTCTGATACACCTAAAATAACCGGTGAATTGTTCTCTTGTGCCGTTAATAAAACCGCTTTTGTCCATTCCAAATTATTGATATTAAATTGTCCTACTGCGTATTTCCCTGCCTTCGCTTTTCTCAACATCTCCGTTGCAGATACTAACATATTCATTACCTCCATTTTATTGGGATGGCTAAATCTTAAACGCCATCTGTTTTATTGTTTCATATATGGTTAAGCACTAAAATATATTTAGCACCTTCACCATCTATTCATATGTTTTAGGTTCTAACAAATTATATCATAAAACAACCATATATGAAGGTTTTTTGCTTTGAAATAATGACCAATAAAACATGTCTTTTTTTAGTCTTAGTGTTTAAAATGTCTCATGCCAGTAAAGACCATAGCTATACCATATTTGTTACATGCATCAATGGATTCCTGATCTTTCATAGATCCGCCAGGTTGAATGATGGCTGTAATGCCCGCAGCAGCTGCTGCCTCTACACAATCCGAAAAAGGGAAGAAAGCATCAGAGGCCAAAGATGCACCCTTTAATATCCCATCACCGAGAGCTTCCTTACAGTGATCAATAGCTTGATTACAAGCCCAAATCCGATTGACTTGACCCGGTCCGACACCAAGTGATTGCTTGTTTTTACCTATGGCTATTCCGTTGGATTTAGCATATTTCACGATTTTCCAAGTGAATTTCAGATCTTCCATCTCTTCAGGTGTTGGTTTACGATCCGTTACAACCTCTAACGCACCTTCGTATAACACGTTGTCTATGGTTTGAACCAACAACCCACCACTGACTTTCTTTAAGTCATAGGCAGTATCTGGTTGTTTCACTTCAATGTTCTCAAGTTGTAATAAGCGAATATTTTTCTTCTCTCTTAATAGCTTAAGGGCTTCTGCACTATAACTTGGTGCTACAACGATTTCGATGAATATTTTGTTGATTTCAAGGGCTGTTTTTGAATCAATTTCCCTATTGGCTACGATGATGCCACCAAAAATGGATTTAGGATCTGAGGAATAAGCTCTCATATATGCTTCGTATACATCTGTACCACTACCAACGCCACATGGATTTGCATGCTTACAGGCTACAACTGTTGGTTCAGTGTACTCTTTACATAATTCAAGGGCACCATGGGTATCATTGATGTTGTTAAAAGAGAGTTCTTTACCATGAAGCTGAACGGCATCGGTTAGCATACCTTTTGTATTCCCAACTTCTTTGTAAAAAGCTGCTTGTTGGTGGGGATTTTCCCCATAGCGCATGTCTTGAACTTTTTCAAAGGTCATGGTCATTACTTCCGGTAATTCAGTTGCGCCTCTTTGCTTCCTCATATAAGTAGCAATGAGTGTATCATAGCTACTGGTATGCTCAAAGACCTTTGAACTTAAGTAGAAATTGGTTTCCTTTTTTACTTTTTTTCCAGTCTTTAATTCATCAAGCACGACTTCATAGTCTGCCGGATCAACAATAACCGATACGTCTTGATAATTTTTTGCTGCAGATCGTAACATGGTCGGTCCACCAATATCAATGTTTTCTATGGCTTCGTCTAGCTGTACACCTTCTTTTAAAATGGTTGCTTTAAAAGGATATAAATTCACGACAACAAGATCTATGGGTGTTACACCCAGTTTTTCGATTTGCGCCATATGCTCTTTGTTATCACGTCTTGCCAATAGTCCTGCATGAATGTGTGGATCTAATGTCTTGACCCTACCATCCAGACATTCAGGAAACCCGGTGATATCCGATATACCAATGACCTCAACGCCTTCCGCTTCTAGTACCTTAGCAGTTCCGCCCGTGGAAATAATGTCTACGTCTAATGCTCTTAAAGCTTTTGCAAATTCTACAATGCCCGTCTTGTCTGAAACACTAATTAATGCTCTCATAATCATAACTCCTTTAATTGTATTGGGTGATTGGGGGTTTCTTAATCATTTCTTATATCACATCATGGAAGGTCCTTCCTATGACCTCCAATTGTTGTTCTTTGCTAAGTCGGTTAAAGTTCACTGCATAACCTGAAACACGAATGGTCAGATTCGGATATTTTTCCGGATGAGCCATGGCATCCATGAGCTTTTCTTTGTTTAACACATTCACATTAAGATGATGGGCTTTGGCATCAAAATAACCATCCAAGATCCCTACAAGATTAGATTGTTTACTACCTTCTTCTTTTCCAAGGGCTTGTGGCTGAATTGAAAAAGTACAGGATACGCCGTCTCTACAACTATCATAAGGGATTTTTGCTACCGAGCTCAATGAGGCAAGGGCACCATTTTGGTCTCTTCTATGCATTGGGTTAGCACCTGGTGCAAAGGCTTCTCCAGATCTTCTTCCATCCGGTGTGGCACCTGTTTTTTTACCGTACACCACATTGGAGGTTATGGTCAAAATAGACAATGTATGCTCCGCATTCCTATAAGTTTTGTTCTTCTTCAATTCATGAATAAAGTTGGTGGTCAGATCTACGGCAATCTGATCTACCCGATCATCATTATTGCCGAATGTGGGGAAATCACCTGAAGTCCTAAAATCATAAATATAACCTTCTTCATTCCGAATCGGTTCAACTTTCCCATATTTTATGGCACTTAAGGCATCTGCCATAACGGATAAACCAGCCATTCCAAAAGCCATATGGCGTTCAACATGGGTATCGTGTAAGGCCATTTGTAATTTCTCATAAGCATATTTGTCATGCATGTAATGAATAATGTTCATCGTATTAACATAGAGCTTACATAACCAATTGTGATAGATTTCAAAGCGTTCTTTAACCGCTTCATAATCCAAAACAAGACTGTCCATTGGCTCCATTTCCGGTCCTATTCGAATGCCTGTTGCTTCATCCATACCGCCATTTATGGCCAATAGCAAGATTTTTGGCATATTACATCTGGCACCAAAAAACTGCATCTGTTTGCCAAGTTCCATGGCTGATACGCAACAGGCAATTGCATAGTCATCCTTATAGCGCTCACGCATTAAGTCATCATTCTCATATTGAACCGAATCTGTTTCAATAGAGACTTTGGCACAATATTTTTTAAAGGCTTCAGGTAGGTCTTTGGACCATAAAACTGTCATGTTCGGTTCCGGAGAAGGGTTTAGATTGTACAAAGTATTGAGCATTCTATAGCTATTTTTTGTTACCAATGTACGCCCATCCATACCCATACCACCAATTGCTTCTGTAATCCATAAAGGATCTCCGGCAAAAAGTTCATTATACTCAATCGTTCTAAGTTGTCTTGCCATTCTTAATTTTATAACAAAATCGTCCATTAGCTCTTGGGCTGATACTTCATCTAATCTTTCCAAAGCAAAGTCTCTCTCAATATATATGTCTAAGAATGTACTAACACGTCCCAGGCTCATGGCAGCACCATTTTGTTCTTTTATGGCACCAAGATACCCATAGTATGTCCATTGTATGGCTTCCATAGCCGTCTCGGCAGGACCACTAATATCATCTCCATAAGCTGCTGCCATTTTTTTAAGTTTTTTCAAGAAATCAATCTGTCGATAAACTTCCTCCAGCAAGCGTATATTGTCCACATCCATCAAGCCCTGACCTAATGCTGTTTGGTCTTCTTTCTTCTTCCGTATGAGATAATCAATACCATACAAAGCTACACGCCTGTAGTCACCGATAATCCGACCTCGACCATAAGCATCCGGTAATCCTGTGATGATCCCGATGCGCCTGGCATTCTTCATTTCATCGGTATAGGCTCTAAAAACCCCGTCGTTATGGGTCGTTTTGTAAGTGAATTCTTCTTCCACTTTTTGACTCAGCTTATAGCCATAGGCTTCACACGCACTTCTAGTCAATCGAATGCCACCGAAAGGGTTCATCGCTCTTTTTAAAGGTTCATCGGTTTGAAGTCCAACAATCTTCTCATTTTCTTTATCCAAATAGCCTGGTTTGAAGGTAAGTAGTGAAGATACTGTTTGAGTGTCAATCGACAGAACACCACCACATTTTTCTTCCTCTAGTCTTAGGGCATCCAGTCGATTGATCATTTCAGTCGTGCGATGTGTTGCCGGCTTTAAAAAACCGTCGTCACCTTCATAGGGTGTATAATTTTTCACAATAAAATCTCGTACGTTAATTGTTGCGTTCCACTCACCTTGGTTAAAACCAATCCATTGTTTCATCATCTTAATCGCTCCTTTTTAATGTTTTGCTCGAAACAATCTTGATGAAAACAACAAAAAGACCGCCCAAGCACATGAACTATAGGTTCAGCGCCCAGGCGGTCGGCATTCGTACTCTGATGATCAGAGTGTCTCCATACTCCCTGTGGGTGCTCCCACTTTCCGCCAGTCATATAGAGATTAATATTTATTTATTTATTTTTTTTACTACTTTGACTTTTATCCTTACTTTAAAAATTATTATACCTTTAAATGATGAAATTGACAACCATCAATATGGAAACAATATACATTAAAAGACTTAGTTTATTTGTTTTACCGATTAATAAGTTGATGATGGTATAAGATACGAAACCGAAAACAATACCATCTGATATGCTATAAGTTAATGGCATTACAATCATGGTTAAGAATGCAGGAATCGCTTCAGAATAATCACTAAAGGTTATTTTGGCTACAGATTCCATCATATAAAAGCCGACTATAATCAGTGCTGGTGCTGTAGCAAATGCCGGTACAGCCAAAAATATCGGTGAGAAGAATAAAGCTATGGCAAAAAGTGCCGCTGTAGATACGGCTGTTAATCCGGTTCTACCGCCATCTGAAACACCTGCTGCTGACTCTATATAAGTGGTTGTTGTTGAAGTACCAAGAACAGCACCTACAGTTGTCGCTACTGCATCCGCAAATAAAGCTTGTTTGGCTTTTGGTAAATTACCTTTTTCATCTAAGAAACCGGCTTTGCTGGAAACACCAATTAAGGTACCTAGGGTATCGAATAAATCTACAAATAAGAAAGCAAAAACTACAACCATAAAGTCCAAGGTCAATACTTGACTGAAATCCAACTGGAAGAAAATAGGTGCCAGCGAAGGGGGTGCTTGCATAATAGCCGATGGAATGGTTGGGAAGGTAGCAACAAAATCAGGTACATACCAACCTATTAATTCACTGATCATGGCTAGAATCCAAGTGCCTAAGATACCAATTAAGATGGCACCTTTCACTTTTTTAACAACCAAAAGTCCTGTTAGTAGAATACCGATAATTGATAACACCACCGGTAAAGAAGTTAGATTCCCAAGAGCAACCAATGTCGCATCATCATTAACGACAATACCGGCATTTTGGAAACCAATAAAAGCAATAAAAAGACCAATACCGGCACTTACCGCATATTTCAAGTTGAGCGGTATGGCATTAAACAAGGCTTCTCGAATATTTACCGCTGTTAAAAGAATAAAGATAATACCTTCAACAAAAACCGCCGTTAACGCAACCTGCCAAGAATAGCCAAGGCCAATAACAACACTAAAAGCAAAGTAAGCATTCAGACCCATCCCAGGTGCCAAAGCAAATGGATAATTGGCAAAAAGCGCCATACACAAGGTTCCTACAATTGCTGCTACTGCTGTTGCTGTAAAAAGTGCGTTCTTGTCCATGCCTGTGGCACTTAGAATATTTGGATTAACAATGAGGATATACGCCATTGTCATAAACGTTGTTAATCCTGCCAATAGTTCCGTACTTACATTGGTGCCATGTTCCTTCAGTTTAAAAAATTTTTCCATAAAATTTTTTGCCCCCTTTTGTCATTGTGGTTGGGTAACCTAGTTTCATAATCCTTAGATGCACTATTGTGTCTGCTGATTTCATATTATAGAAATCAGGAATTACTGTGAACCTTTTAGAGTGCTTACCTTCAATTATTGAGGGTAGCCCACTTTTTTCTTGACTTTTCGAAGCACCCGTTCTGCAAGACGACTTGCTGACTCGGCATTTTTTAAGATGATACCATCAAGGTATGCCTTATCTGATAGAATCTCCTTGAAACGTTTTTGAATTGGCTCTAATTCAGCTATTAAAGCATCGGCTACTTGTTCTTTGAGTTCCCCATAGCCTTTGCCTTGAAAATGTTCTAATGCTTCATCTGTGGTAATGTCCTTTGACAAGCAGTAAATATCAATTAAGTTTCGAATACCTGCTTTTTCTTCAGTATACGCAATCAAAGCATCTGAATCTGTAACTGCTTTTTTTATTTTCTTACGAATAACGCTTGGTTCATCTAACAAAGAAATGTATGCATTCGGATTTTCATCTGACTTCGACATTTTTTTTGTTGGTTCCTGAAGACTGGCAATACGTGCACCCATTTTTGCTATATAGGGCTCAGGCACGGTAAAAGTATCGCCATAAATACCATTAAAACGGCTCGCTATATCTCTGGCCAACTCCAAATGTTGTTTTTGGTCGTTGCCAACCGGAACTAAGTCAGTTTTAAACAATAAAATATCTGCCGCCATAAGTATGGGATAGGTGTATAAACCTGCATTCAAGTTCAATTCACTTTTTTGTGACTTTTCCTTAAATTGTGTCATTCTGTTTAACTCACCCATATAAGTAAAACAGCTTAATATCCAGGACAATTCGGCGTGCTCTGGTACATGAGACTGGTAATAAATTAGATTTTCATCCGGGTCAAGGCCTGCCGCAATATATAAGGCCAAGAGTTCTCTAGCACTTTTTCTTAGTTTGACAGGATCTTGTCTTGTGGTTATAGAATGCATATCTACCACACAGAATAAACAATTGTACTCATTATGCAACTTGACCCAATTCTTTAATGCACCAAAATAATTGCCAATGGTAATAACACCTGTTGGTTGCATACCGCTAAATATCACTTTCTTCTGCTGTGCTTGTTCATTCATCACTTATCATCCTTTGCTTTTACTTATATTCTCCATAACTTCTGATAGTTTATCACAGTTCCAAGTTAAGGTCAAAGCCTTATTCATAGACGGTTTGAGCAATGGCCTTCATCAATTCTTTGTTGGTGTAGGGTTTATGCATCAACTTAAGTTGGTTGAAGACAGATTTTGCCTCCATAATGGTAGGATCATTGAAGCTGGTCGTCATTAATACCTTTATTTCCTTATTCATAGCACGAATGTGTTCAAAGACTTTAAGACCTTCAATGTCGGGCAGTATGGAGTCCAAAATAACCATATCCAAAGCGTCACCATAATGACTGAAATTGTTAATTGCATCCTGACCGTTTCCGGCAGTCAATACTTGAATATCCATTTTTTCCAGAATGGTTTTCGTTGCTTCCATGAGCATCCTATCATCTTCAACAAGTAAGAGTTTTAGCCCCTCAAAGCTACTGGGAACATGATGTTCTTTATGTTGATCAATCATCATAAGCCTTGTTTTTTGGTTGGGAAATAGAATTTTAAAAGTTGTACCTCGCCCGATTTCACTATCAAGTTCAATGGTACCACCATGGCTTTCAACAATACCAAGAACTGTAGCAAGACCAAGACCTGTACCTTCACCTAGGTCTTTTGTTGTAAAAAAAGGTTCAAATATCTTGTTTTGAATATGCTCATGAATACCTAAGCCGTTATCCGCCACTTCTAAGCAAACAAATTGCCCGCTTTTCTTCATAACATTATAGGTTTTTATCTTAATTTCGCCTTCTTCACCAATGGCATCTTTGGCATTAACACACAGATTAACAATAATTTGTTCCATTTGCGTCTTATCTGCTAGAATATCCTCCACTTGATGATCCAGTTCTAATTTCAAACTGATTCTTTCTCCGATAATCCGGTCCAGCATATGGCCGATTTCTTCAACTGATGTGTTTATGCTTAGAATTTCTTTATGGACACGGTCCATCTTGCTAAAAATCATGAGCTTTCGAATGAGTCCTTCAGCCTTATAAGCCGCTTCACGAATATTCTTAACTTTGGCGACCAATTCATATTGTTCTGATTTTTCAAGATGATAATGAACCAGATCTGAATAACCTAGAATGACTTGTAAGATATTATTAAAGTCATGAGAAATACCGCTGGTTAGTCGACCAATGGCTTCCATTTTAGTTGACCGATTCACCTTAAACTCCAGATTCTTTTGCTGGGTCACATCTCTATATGTCTTAATAAGCGCACTTATTTTGTTTTCATTATCATAAACCGGTATGGTCAACTGATCAATAATCCTATCTTTAAAATCAATCAGTCTACTTTGTTTGATGCCCGATCTTAATATATATGCATTATTACAACCTTTGCAGATCTTGTCCTTTTTATTAAAGATCTCATAACAATGATCATAGGTTGCCAATCGTTCTTTAGGGATCTCAAATAATTTTAATAACGCTTGGTTACATCGAATCACTTTTCCGTCGCCATCTGTAATCATAAGCCCGTCATAACTGTTTTCAATAATTCTTTCAATCCATAACGCATTGATCTCATGGGTCACACTTTGTTCAACCATATCGGTATACAAAAGTTTATACCTTTCTCTCTCTTCCTCCAATTGTCTGTCTTTTTCCTCTATAAACAGTTGCATGGACGTAAGAAAGTCAGCTAATTGTTTGACTTCCTTATATGTACTAACCAACGTCAAATCATTGTTTAATTGAGATTTATTGTTTTGAAGCAGAGCCATCATTTCATCTATTGCTTGATTTATTTTTTCCTGTTCTTTATTTCTATATCTCAAATACAGATACGAGGGTATTATTAAACATAGAATACTTACAAATAGTATCAAAAATCCTGCCACTATACCTAACTCCATTTTAATTGCCATGTAATAAAGACTCCCAATGATTGGCAAATAAAATAACATATACATAATGACTTTCGAATTATGGACGATCGGTCTCTTGATGGATTCCGTTTTGTTCATATAACTTCACCTATTCTTCTATATTATTGGTTGTCTTCATTCTCCTTAATGTCATACTGATCAACCTCTTTCTTAATTGCCATCATTTTACGATCCAATTCCATAATGATAGATGCGCATTTCTTTAGTTCTTGGGCAATATGTACCGGTGCTTTGTCAAAATATTTATACCTGAGTTTATGTTCTAAAGTCGCCCAGTAATCCATGGCAATGGTTCTAATCTGTACCTCAACCGGGACATGTTCTATACAATCTGACAGCTGAACCAATGTCTCTACCACGATATGAAGGCTTTGATAACCTGATGCTTTTGGATTCTTAATATAATCCTTAATTTCAATAATCTTGATATCCGTCTGATGAATCAGTGCTTCAAAAATACCATAGATGTCTGATGTGAAGGCGCAAATGATTCTTACACCTGCTATGTCATTAAGATATTTTTTTGCATTGGCAACGTTTACCGGTTTTGCTTTTTCTTCCAACTTTCTTGCAATACTTTCAAAACTTTTAACCCTTGTTTTTATATGCTCTATTGGATTGCTTTCACCTGCTAATTCATAGGTTTCATAAAGTTTATCCAACTTAACTTTGACTTCTTCAATGGCAATACCATGAATTAAAAATAACTGTTGCCATGCTTCTTTGTTCATATCCGGGTACATTCAAACACCTTCCATCTATAGTGTATAACCATAATTAGCTCATTCTACAAAGTCGTTTCAAGACTTTACGAAAATACGCTTCTATGTTTTAATGAATATAGGGTCCATTTATAAAAACCATGACCAACCCTTAGGAGGAACATATTATGGATAAAATACCAAGTTTTAACGTAAACCATTTAGAATTACTGCCCGGCATATACGTCTCCAGAAAAGACCATGTCGGTAATCATACTTTAACCACTTTTGATATTCGAATGACACGACCGAACTTCGAACCTGTTTTACAAACTGCCGAAATTCATGCTCTAGAACATATGGGCGCAACTTTTTTGAGACAGCATGTTGTCTATGGTGACCAAACCATCTATTTTGGGCCCATGGGATGCCGTACTGGTTTTTATCTTATCTTAAAAGGCGATCTTAGCTCAGATAGTATCGTGGGATTAATCAAAGAGCTTTTTGAGCATATGGCTGATTATAATGCGCCCCTACCTGGAGCTTCTGCCAGAGACTGTGGTAATTATCTGGATATGAATCTGCCTATGGCAAAATATGAAGCCCGTCGGTTCCTTGATCGCATTAGTAACATTTCGTCCACACAACTTAATTATCCGGACTGATTACATCCAAGCTTTATGAATGATATAAAGTAGTATAAGGTGCACCGGATAAAACCCATAAAAAAGATACTTCAAATTCATACCTTTTTTCCCATTATAGGCGAGTATGAAAGGCATGGCGAGAATTGCCAATCCCTGTATTACACTACCCATCGTAAAATTTATGATGCTTGCAGAGCCACAGGCCAAGATTCTTCTATCTCTAAAAAAATAAAATAGAAATATCATAGCAATACCATATATACTATAATCCGTTCTTAAAAACACACTTAAGGCACCCGTCAATAATATGGCAATCATACCAACCATAGATTGATGCGTCCTATAACGTTGATAGAGCCACAAGCATACAAGACCAAGAAAAAGGGTAAAGAATATATTTTGTCGATAAAAATCGATGAGATTACCTCGAAAAGCAAGATCATAAGGTATCTCAGAAATTAGAGCAAAAATACCCAGTCTTATTCCGTATTTCTTAATATTTTGCGTATGATGAAAACCTTCAGCAACCAGAAAAGCAAATATTGGAAATGATAGTCTTCCAATCATTCTTAATAGACTCATGTCCGGATAAAGTATTGCCCCTATATGATCAACCAACATGGTCAGACAAGCAATAATCTTCAAACTGGAATTTGACATAATCGTACCTCATTATTTATTCTCACACTAAGACTTCCATTAATAATAAAGGAATATATTAATAAAGAGGGCTTACCAGCCCTCTTTATTATACCATTTATTATTATTTCGTAAAGTAAGTTACACCAGATTCGAATATTTTTTGGTCTTGGCTACCGATAATATTGATTGCCACATTTTGACCGATTCTTTCTGAATGGCCCATTTTCCCAAGAACACGCCCATCTGGGCTTGTTATTCCTTCAATACCATAAACAGAACCGTTAGGATTGAAGCTTCCATCCATCGTTGGATTACCTAATAGATCCACATAAGTCGTAGCCACCTGACCGTTGTCAAATAAACGCCTGACCACTTGGTCGCTGGCAACAAAACGTCCTTCACCATGGGACATAGGTACTTTAAATATCTCACCTGGCTTGGTACCGGATAACCATGGGGACTTATTTGACATAACTTTAGTACTGGCCATACGAGATATATGCCTACCTATTGTATTATAAGTTAATGTTGGCGCATCTTCTGTTAGATCTATTATCTCGCCTGTCGGTACCAGACCCAGTTTAATCAGTGCTTGAAAACCATTGCAAATGCCAATCATTAACCCATCACGATGATGAAGGAGTTCATGAATCGCTTCTTTAAGTATTTCATTTCTAAATATGGAGGCGATAAATTTTCCAGAGCCTTCCGGTTCATCACCGGCACTGAAACCACCGGGAAGCATAACGATTTGACTCTCCTTTATAGATTTCGCCATTTCTCGAAGTGACTTGGTAATATCACCGGCCTTAAGATTTCTAAATACTAGGGTGTCTACATGGGCACCTGCTTTCTCAAAAGCTCTTCTGGAGTCGTATTCACAATTGGTACCCGGAAATACCGGTATGAAAACCTGTGGTTTTGCAATTTTATTTTTGCAAATATAGATCTGATCATAGGTTTTTGTATCCTTAATCATTTCTGATACCTCTGAAAAAGCCTGGGATGGGAAAACATTTTCCAAGGTTGACGACCAAGTATTCATAAGCAAATCGATTTCCAGTTTATGGTCGGAGGCTTTTATCACAGACTGCTTCGTGGTGGTGCCAACCCTTATAAATCCTTCATGTCTTTCTAAGTCTTCTATAGCTGTATCAGGTGCTAATTCAACCAATATGGAACCATAATCCGGGGTGAACAACATCGGACCAACAAGAGCATCTTCAAGTACGATACCTATTTTATTTCCAAAAGTCATTTTACTAATGGCCTCGGCCATACCGCCAATTCCAATTGCATAGGCTGAAAGAATTTCTTTTCTACCTATCATCTCATATAATGTTTCATAATTTTTTTTCATCTGGGCAAAATCCGGTAAATCATACTGATCTCTCTTTTGAAGAAGACATACCACCTTGTGACCCGCAGCCTTGAATTCCGGTGATATGACCCGTGTCACATCGACGACATCAACCGCAAAGGAGACTAAAGTTGGTGGCACATCAATATCATGGAAGGTACCTGACATACTGTCTTTTCCTCCGATAGAAGGTAATCCCAAAGCTATTTGTGCATGATAAGCACCGAGCATGGCACTAAAAGGCTCACCCCACCTACTAGGGTTATCCCCTAATCTCTTAAAATACTCTTGAAATGTAAATCGGATTTTTCTGTAATCGCCACCTGTAGCCACAACTTTTGCAACAGAATCCAATACAGCATAAATCGCACCATGGAAGGGACTCCACTTTGATAAGTAGGGGTTGTAACCATAAGTCATAATGGTGCCTGTCGTTGTTTCACCTTGTTCTAGTGGTATTTTTGCCACCATACTTTGGGTCGGTGTCATTTGGTACAGACCACCGTAAGGCATGAGCACACTCCCTGCACCAATGGAACTATCAAAACGTTCTTCGAGGCCTTTTTTCGAACAACTGTTTAAGTCCTTAAGTATATTTAACCAGTGGTTAGGAACAGCGTCCTTATCAGCAAAAAAATCTTGTCTATCTTGGAAATAGCTTTTTTCTTGAGGCCGATCAACACGTACCTTAGTTTTTGATGTTGCACCATTTGTATCCACAAAACTTCGGCTCATATTAACGATTGCTTGATTATTCCATTCCATAACCAGTCGCTTCTCTTTTGTTACCCGTGCTACAACAACCGCTTCTAAGTTTTCCTTTTCTGATGCCTCTATAAACCGATGCACATCTTTCGGATCTAGTACAACAGCCATTCTTTCTTGAGATTCTGATATGGATAATTCTGTCCCATCCAGACCGGCATATTTTTTGGGTACTGCATCTAGGTCAATAATTAGCCCGTCAGCCAACTCACCAATTGCAACGGATACACCACCTGCTCCAAAATCGTTACACTTCTTAATCATAGATGCAACATACTTGTCTCTAAATAAACGTTGAATCTTACGTTCTGTGGGTGGATTTCCTTTTTGAACTTCTGCACCACAAGTATGTATTGAATCTTCTGTGTGTTCTTTAGATGATCCTGTTGCGCCACCACATCCGTCTCTTCCTGTTCGCCCCCCTAAAAGCACGATGATGTCACCGGGATCTGATGTTTCACGGATGACATTTTCTCTTGGAGCCGCTGCAATAACCGCACCGATTTCCATACGTTTTGCTACATAGTCAGGGTGATAGATCTCATCTACTTTTCCGGTTGCCAAACCTATTTGATTGCCATAGGAACTATATCCATGAGCAGATTGGGTTACAATCTTTCTTTGAGGCAATTTCCCAGGCAAGGTCTTATCAACAGAAACTGTAGGGTCTGCTGCTCCCGTGACACGCATCGCCTGATATACATAGGATCGACCGGATAAGGGATCCCGAATGGCACCACCTAAGCAAGTAGCAGCACCACCGAAGGGTTCTATCTCCGTTGGGTGATTATGCGTCTCGTTCTTAAACATAACCAACCAAGAAGTTTCTTTGCCATCCACATCTACCGGTACAATGATACTACAGGCGTTGATTTCATCCGATACCTCTAAGTCCTCTAGCTGTCCGTCTTTTCTTAGTTTTCTCATGGCCAGTAACGCAATATCCATTAGGCATACATCTTTTTCATGGATTCTATCCCCGAAAACATGACTACGATCTTCCAAATAATCCTTGTAAGCTACTTGAACCGGTTGGTTATAAAATCCTTCTTCAAAAGCAACGTCTTCAATTTTTGTTAGAAAAGTGGTGTGACGACAATGATCCGACCAATATGTATCCAACACCTTGATCTCTGTTATGGTCGGATTTCTTTTCTCATCCTCTATAAAATACTTTTGAGTATGTATTAAGTCATCTATACTCATGGCAAGTCCAAGTCGCTTCCATAGTGCTTTCAGGCCATTATGATCTAGCTTGGTAAAACCTTCTAAGATTTCAACTTCTGTTGGTATATGAAAATCCATTTCAAGGGTTTGAGGTTTTAAAATATCCGCTTCTCTTGAATCCACAGGATTAATGCAGTAAGCCTTAATCTTTTCTACGTTTTCCTCGGTTAATTGGCCTTTTAACACAATGATCTTGGCACTTCTAACGACCGGCTTTTGATCCGCATTGATAATCTCAATGCATTGCTCAGTAGAGTCTGCTCTTTGATCATATTGACCCGGTAAGTATTCAATACCAAAGGCGACTTCATCGGGCGCAATCTCAAATGATTCTTCAAACAATCGATCTACTGGTGGTTCAGAGAAAATTGTATGAAGGGCTTTTTCGTAAGCATTATCAGATATACGATCTACATCATAGCGATGTAACAAACGTAAATTATCAAGTGTCTTGATGCCTAGATTCTCTTTTATATCCTGTAGCAACTGTTGACTTTCAACATTGTAACCTGTTTTCTTCTCAACAAAAATTCTTCTTATGGTTTCCATAGCGCCTCCCGATCTATTCAATCTTACACAAAGTGTTCTAACTATCCGTTTACATACTTAGCTTAACATGGTAATATTGAGTAGTAAAATTAATAATACTAATAGGTTCTATAAGGAGTGCTTATTATGGAGATTAATCTGGAGCTTTACAAAGTTTTTTATCATGTGGCTAAATATTTAAGTTTTTCAGTTGCATCCCAAGTACTATACCTTTCACAATCCGCTGTCAGTCAAAGTATTAAGCAGCTTGAGTCCAAACTGGACACGCCACTGTTTAACAGAAGTACAAAACAAGTTACCTTAACACCTCAAGGTGAAAAGTTAATGGAATACATAGAACCTGCCCTTCATTTAATTGCCGGTGGTGAGGCCTACTTAAAAGAAACCATGACTTTGGATCGAGGGCAGTTACATATCGGTGCCAGCGATACCATATGCAAATATTATCTTTTAGATTATTTTAAAAAATTTCATCACTTATACCCAGGTGTAGAAATCCGTGTCACCAATCGAACCTCTTTACAATGTGTGACCTTGCTAAGAAAAGGTCTGGTAGATCTCATTGTAACCAACCTTCCCAATAATTCTATAAGTGAAGACATGCATGTTATGCCTGTTCAAACCTTTCAAGATGTCTTTATTGCCAGCAATAAGTATGCTATTGATTCAGGACCTCATACACTATCCGCCTTATCAAAGCACCCTATTCTCATGCTTGCCCGTCAAACCACAACCAGTAACTATTTGTATCAACTTTTCGAATCCGATGGTCTTAGTATAACGCCTTCTGTCGAACTTGGAAGCATTGACCTGCTCATTGATTTAACCGGCATTGATCTTGGTATTTCCTTTGTTCCTGATTTTTGTATGAAAAATCGACCGGATTTGCGTATTTTGGAAACCAGCGTCCCTATTCCAAGAAGACAATTGGGTGTTGTCGTACCTGAAAAACACCCCTTATCTGAAGCCTCCAAAAAATTCATCGCACTCTTATCCTAATCTATTTCACTTTCATCCTATTTTTCTTTTTTTAGATTCTTATAATCCTATTTTAATATATAAATGATATGATTATGGAACAAGCATTAAAAGTATGCTATTTGATATAAAGGAGTCGATCATCTATGAAAAACAACAAATCAGCAGGGTTATTATTGATACTTTTTGGCTCTCTATATCTGGTTCTTCAGATTCTTAGCCAGTTAAACATCTTGGTCTTAGATTTTTGGGATTTATGGCCTTTAACCACCATTGCTATTGGTATTGCTTTTGAAGCCATCTATTACGGCACAAAAAAATATCCGGGGTTTCTAATTCCCGGAGGTATTTTTACCACTATTGGTTTGCTTCATCTTTTTGAAGTGATTACCCATTGGCAATTTGCAGGGTATACTTGGCCGATTTATATTTTGTCGGTAGCCATTGGCTTTTATCATCATCATGTTGTCACTAAAGAGCAATGGTCCAAGGTCATCGGTATTATCTTTTTTATACTATTTTCGTTTAACACATTCATTGTTGCAACGATTCTATTTAATGGATTGATAAGCTTTAATCTTGCCTTTTCAATCATCATTATTATTGTTGGCTTTCTGCTTATACTGAAAAATAAAAAAGAAGAGCATTAAAAAACGCGGCTTGGCCGCGTTTTTCTATTCATGCCTTTCTACCTCGAACCTATATAAAGTATAGCTATTTTCTTTTATTATACCGGCTTTCTTTTTGGCAATCTCTACTTGTTGATCTATGGTCTCTACACCTTCAAGATTCGGTAATAACAAACCCCTTTTATAACCTTCCTCGACAATAACGCCATACTTCTTTACATCTAAATCATCCATAGAATCTATTCTTTCAGGTGGGTAAAGCCGATCGACCTTTATCTCAAGAGTCGCCAACTCCCCTTCTTCTATAGGATTAAACCTAGGGTCACTTGAGCAAGCACTGATTGCATTGTGTATAATCTCGTCCAGCAAGTCTTTGCAAACCGCTTCAATAGTACCTATACAACCTCTTAGATTGCCCTTTTTATGTATGGATACAAAAACCCCTGCTTTTTGATGCATTACTTCTTGTATGGTGTCCAAATCTACATGTGCAGTAGCAACCTCTCTACTTATTTTTTTTCCTGTCCTAACATAATATTCGATTGTACTTCTGGCAATCTTTACAAAACCATCTTCAGTTTTTTTCTTTTCTTCATAGTCTTTAATTGCTTCTTCGTTCCATACTACCTGTTTTGATTTAACCAAGGTTGTAAAATCATTGGCCAGGTATCCGACTAAATAACCCACGCCAAAAGGCCCTTCATAGCTTATGACTTCACTGTGATAATCATAACCATCCATAATACCGAACCCCATAAGATACGCGTTCAAGCCACATTGTGCTGCATCTGAAATCTCTTTTGGTGTAAGTGCTAGTAATATTTCAGGTGACTTTTCAGTAATCGCCTTTACTACCAAAGCATCAAATACTTTTCCATAAGGATTAAAAGTATAAGGTCCATCATCCGTCAAAGCATGAGATAAATCCCCACTACATAAAATAACCACAGATTCGTTAAAACGCATGATGACATCTTTCATGGCAACCCCATACTGATAATGATCGCGGGCACTAAGTCCACTAGGTGTCACATGAACAAGTTGATAAGTATCATATACTTCATCTACAAAATACAAAGGCACAAGTGCGCCATGGTCTATTTCTACTTGTGTACCATAGCTTTTTGCCATATCTTTGTCCAAGACAACGGATACTAAGTCTGTTTCTTCCCAAGCCATCTGTATAAGGTGCGTTAAAGGTAGATTAATCTTTTTTGACATACCTACATCTGCAATGCCAAAGCTTTTCAAATCCCCCTGAACATAGGGTGTACCCAACATGCTAATCCCATTGCTAAAACTATGACCATGGGGGGTAATAATCACGATGGTTTCAGGTTTGATTTTCTTGATTTTTTGGGCTACCCATCTATAGCCGTCTAAGGTTTTACTTATGGCCCTTTCTCGACCTTGCCCAACCTCCGGTATGGCTATGGGTGGGTGTGGTAAAAAAAATATCTCTATAGATTGCATCTAATCACCTACATTTCCTAAATATACATGCGTAAAATACTGTCTTGCTGCCTTTTGCATTTGCAACATAAGGTCTATGTCAGTCGCCGGCAAGTCATATTCATAAACAGGAAAGTAACGGGATATGTGAATTGCCACATCACCCACTTCTGAAAAAAGCAAACCTAGGAAGTGACGCATTTCTTGTAGATTGTCATTAAGTCCAGGTACAATCAGCATCGTCAGTTCTACATGTGCTGTCACTTTGGCTCTTTTTATGGTCTCAATAACCGGTCTGAGACGACCACCACATATATCCAACATTTTTTGATCATCATATGTTTTTACATCTATATTCATGGCATCAATATAGGGCAACAATTTTATCAATGGTGCTTCATTGATGTACCCGTTGGTTACCAGAACATTAGCAATCCCTTTTGAGTGAGCTACCTTAGCTGTTTCATATACCATTTCATAGAAAACTGTCGGCTCATTGTATGTGTAAGCGATCGCATCTAAGTCATAGGCAATGGCTTGAGCTACAATAGCTTCAGGTGTCATCGTGATTACGCGTGGCTTCTCTTGGCTAATTGTGTAATTCTGGCAAAATGGACACTTGAGATTACAACCATAACTACCGACTGATAAGATTTGTGTACCTTGCCTCCAATGGGCTAAGGGTTTCTTTTCAATAGGATCAATCTGTATACCAGACACCTCACCAAAGTTGAGTGCTATAAGTTTTCCCTCAAGATAGGCTCTTGTTTGGCATATACCTTTATGGTTGGGCTTTATAATACAGTTGTTTGGACACAGTTGACAGATTGCGCGTTCTTCAAAAATCTTGTAAAACATTGCCTCTTTCATAAATGCCTCCCCAGTATCATATATTGGATGTGCTTAATTTGTTGTTAAAATATCAAGCAATTCATCCGGTGATGATTTCTTTTTCATAGCTTCCAATACCATCTTTGTTTTGCTGTTATCACCGATTATGACAGCACCAATTAAACCTTGTTGCTTGAAAAACAGCTTTTTGTAGATACCATTTACTAAATCTTCAAAGCCTAGTATAGCAACATCATCACCTTCTTCATAATTTACATGTCCAATGGAAAAAACGTTCATATTTAAGCCGTTAAAGGTATTAGAGGGTATGAAGTCCTTATAGGTTAATTTATCTCCAACAGCGTTCGCACCTGCTACATTACCCTGTTCCATAGCTTCCGGCCATATACCATAGTTTTTCTCAGAAAACTGAGCAACATCACCGGCTGCGTAGATATCGGGATTGCTTGTCTGCATATGTTTGTTAACAATAATGCTTCTATCATATTCCAGGCCAGCTTCTTCGGCTAGATAACCTTCTGATACAATACCTGCGGATATAATAACTAAATCTGCCGGAATCTTACGCCCATCCATTAATTGGACATATTCTGATTTATGATGTCCTATGATCATTGAAACTGCATTACCTTTTGCAAGATGTATGCCTTGTTTCACGATACCATCTTCAAAAATATGGGCACCTTTTTCATCAATCTGCCTTGGGAGTAATCTATTCGCGAGTTCAACCACAGTAATATCAAGCCCAAGTTCCTTTAACTGATCTGCAGCTTCAAGTCCTAAAAGTCCACCGCCGATGATAACGGCTTTTTTACAATCTTTGGCATAGTCTTTGATTTTATCTGCATCTCCTATATTTCTAAGGGTAAAAACACCTTTATAATCTGCATTTTTAATCGGAGGTATAAAACTTCTGCTACCAAGGGCCAAAATCAATTTATCATAAGCCATCGTCTCACCTTGAGCGGTTTCAATGGTTTTATCCTTTGAATTAATTTTTGTGACCGTCACACCCAGTTTTAATTCAATTCTTTGGTCTTCGTACCATTTGTGCTTATGCATGTATATTTTTTTTAGTACCTCATCTTGTGCAATATACTCTGACAATAATGGCTTATAATATATCACTTGTTTTTCTTGATCGAGTATGGTTACTTTAACCTCTTGATTTCTTTTACGGATGGCTTTTGCAGCAGATATCCCTGCAGCACCATTTCCAATTATAATGATTTTCTCATTACTCTTTGTTTCAGATTGTTCTTGTTTTCCATTATTTTCCATAATATACTATGTCCTCCTTGTTTCAGACGAATTTATCAATTGATAATCATTTTCTATTGACTGATAATATTGTAACATGTTATGTGTAGGATTTCTATAGCATTTTAAAAGACCTTGTCAGATTTCTCTAACAAGGCCTCTTTAGGAGGTTTTGTTCTTCTCTAGGAAAGTCTATGCTATGTAAACGATCAAGGAAGTCTTTCCTGCGGGAACAATTTGCTTTGCAAAACGAGGCGAAGCCTCTTTGTTCAATTATAACTTTTAAATCCCTGTAGCCCATATAAAATATGGTCTTGCATAGCTTTTTTAGCTTTTTGAGGTTCTCTTTTTTTTATGAAGTCGACAATTTTTTCATGCTGCCGTAATACCTCTTCAGCAGATTCCGGATTATCTTTTGTTTTCAGATAGCCGCCAACAATACCTTCATTAATAAGGGGTACAATCCTATTCATGATAATGTTGTGGCTGGCATCCGCTATAGCTGTATGGAAGGCAATATCCGCTTCTGTATGATTCTTACCGGCTTTGATTTGCTCTGCTACTCTTTCATAAGTCTCAAAAATCTTATCAAAATCCGTAGGTAAGCCTCTTTCTACAGCCAACTTTGTCATTTCCGGTTCAAGCAACAATCTGATCTCAAAAAGGTCCATAAGAAGTCTATCTTCACTGATAAAATCCATACCCAAAGGATCTTTGGTCAAGCCCGGCTTTTCAGATACATAAGTACCTTTACCTCTTCTAACCTCTAATATGTTCGTTGATACCAAAATCTTTATGGCTTCCCTTATGGTTGATCGACTCACATTCACCATCTGTGTCATCTCTATCTCATTGGGTAGTTTGTCACCGGGATGATAGTCTTTATCTAAGATCATTTGCTTTATATTTTCTGCAACTCTTTGTGAGAGTATTGATTTATCAAACATTTTTCAGACCTCCAAGATTTCTTCATACTGATACTAACTAAAAACCGGATATCTGTCAATGTTTTATCGTTCAACCCTACCTGACCCATCACCACCACTTAAACGTAAGACTTCATCAATTGTAGCGTGATTGAAGTCACCCGCAATGGTGTGTTTCAAAGCAGAGGCTGCAACAGCAAATTCTAATGCTTTTTCTTGGTCTTCATATGCCATTAAGCCATATATCAAACCACCGGCAAAGGAATCCCCGCCGCCGACTCTATCCACGATTCTAATATCATAGTGCTTAGACTGATAGAATTCCTGGCCATTATAAATTAAAGCCGACCAGCCATTGTCTGATGCTGAATGGCTTTCTCTTAATGTCGTTACCACATATTTGAAATCAAAGGTTTCTTGCATCTGCTTAAAGATACTTTTGTAGCCTTCAATCTCAAGTTCACCACTGGTCACATCGGTCTCACCCGGCTTAAACCCAAGTACTTTTTCTGCATCTTCTTCATTACCGATACACACATCTACATAGGCCATAAGTTCTGTCATACATGCTTTGGCTTCTTCAGGTGTCCATAGTTTTTTACGGTAATTCAAATCAACAGAAACTGTAACACCATGACGTTTTGCAGCTTGTAATGCTTTTAAAGTCATATCTCTGGCTTCTAATGATATGGCCGGTGTTATTCCGGAAAAGTGAAACCAATCTGCGCCTGTAAAAATAGCATCAAAATCAAACTCATCCGCTTTTGCCTCAGCTATAGCTGAACGCGCTCTATCATAAACAACATTGGATGCACGCATGGAAGCCCCGTGTTCCAAATAGTATATACCTACACGTTCTCCACCTCTAAGTATATAATCGGTGTGGACACCAAATTTTCTAAGTTCATTAACCGCACTTTGTCCAATTGGATTATCCGGAAGTTTAGATACAAAAAACGCATCCATGCCATAATTGGCCAATGACACTGCCACATTTGCCTCACCACCACCATACACGATGTCAAATTGGCTGGCTTGAACAAAACGTTGGTGTTCCGGTGGTGATAGTCTTAACATGATTTCTCCTAAAGTTACAACTTTTTTCATATTCATTTCCTTTCTCATTCTATTTAGATTGTCTTGCTATTTTTACAGCTTCAACAAATTTCTTTGCAGTTTCAGTCACTGCCGCATAGTCTCCGGTCGCAGCACCTTTTGTTAAAACACTACCAACGCCGACTGCAACAGCACCGTTTTTAATCCATTGATCAACATTTGAAAGATCCACACCACCTGTCGGCATATAGTTGCCTTGTGGTAAGGGTCCTTTAAAAGCAGATATAATAGATGGCCCAAAAGCATTGCCCGGGAATACTTTCAGTATATCAACACCCAATTCAAGGGCTTCAACAGCTTCTTTTGGTGTCATTATACCCGGCATTACCGGCACACCATATCGATGACACATTTTTACCAGTTCAACTTCAAAGCATGGGCTTACAATATATTTTGCCCCCGCTAAAATACATGCTCTTGCAGTTTCAGAATCAAGAACAGTACCTGCGCCAATAATAACATCTTCGTCTTTATAAACTTCTGCCAATTCCTTGATGATATCGAGTGCCCCAGGTACTGTCATGGTTATCTCCAAAGCCTTGATACCTCCGGCTTTTATTGCTTCAATCGTCTTTAGTCCTTGTTCTTTTGATTCTGCTCGAATAACCGCTACCACACCGTTTTCTACCATTGCATTTACAATTTCATATTTTTTCATATAACATTCCTTTCCCATGCATTGTCTGTTGTCTGACATCTTATGTCAATTATATAACCCTCTATCGTTTTTGTCAATCTCGTTTTAGTGCTATAAAAAGAAAACTTCTTTAATTAGAACAAGAAAAGCGTTCTAACGAACGCGTTAAAAAGCTGACTCTTTACGTGAGTTGGCTTTTTTAACATTCTTCTTCATTTTATATTGTTTTATTGATGATTTTTTGTTATAACATTATTGGTGATGTTATGAACAGTAAATCTTTTAAGATAAAAGATATTTTTTCAGACCGTTGGGATGATTTTGTTGCTCTAGGTTATCCTCTACGTCCCGCTATTTTACATAATGTCAGAAAAATCATTAATTGTGGTGATCCTTCCATGGGTCATGCTCTTTATTTTTGTGACCATTGCGGCAAAATAAAGCATGTTCCATTTACTTGTAAAAGTCGTTTTTGTAATTCTTGTGGTGCCAAATACATTCAAGACAGAGCTGCTTCTATATCTTCCAAACTTATTCAGTGTGAACATCGTCATATTGTTTTTACCATCCCTAAAGAACTTCGCCCTTTTTTTCGCAAGGATCGTTCCTTACTTCATCTTCTTTTTCATGCTTCTGCTGCAACTATTCATGCTTGGTTTTACTCCATTAATAAATCTGAATCTTTCAAGCCTGGTTTTATCTCTACACTTCATACTTTTGGCCGTGACCTTAAATGGAATCCTCATATTCATATGCTTATTACTGAGGGTGCTTCTGGTAATAAAACTGTTTGGCGTAAAATACCTCACATCCCTTTCACTATGCTTCGTAAACGTTGGCAAACTACTTTACTTGACTTACTACATCGTTATCTAGGAGATTCTTTTATAAACTTAAGACTTCCTTATTCAAAACTTATCCTTCTGGCTTTTATGTCTATGCTAAATCTAACATGCTTTCTAATTCTGTTGATTCAATTAAATATATTATTAGGTATACTGGCAGACCAGCTATGGCTCAGTCCAGAATTCTTGATTATGATGGTGAATTCGTAACTTTTTTTTATAATCGTCATGAAGATAATGAAAAAGTAATTGAAAAGATACATGTCTTTGATTTTTTTAAACGTCTAATAGTTCATATTCCTGATGAGCAGTTTAAAATGATTCGTTATTACGGGTTATATGCCAAAAAATATAAACATTCTTCTAAGCTATTTTTACTTATGACTGCATCTAAACGTAAATTTTTCAAACAAAATTCTCATTGGCGTGCACGTCTACTTCTTCATTTTGGTATCGATCCACTCAGGTGCCAATGTGGTAACACAATGAAACTTCTAAATATTTTTGCTACTTCTAAAACCCACCTTCTTGATAAACCGCCTCCTCAGCTTTATAATAGTGCTTAGCATAATTATGGAGGTTAATTAATAATGAATATTTTAGAAGGCTTTACTAAAAATGATGATCTCGTTGAATTTATCTGTACTAAATGTAACTACTCTTTGTGGGTTCCGCGTTTCATTGTAGAAGAATTAGAGCAAGACAATATTTTTGATGGTCTAGATCCATCAACACCACCACAACCAGATTGCCAAGTTTGTGATGGTGCCATGACACCTAAATCTTATATTGGTGTTCGTGGTATAAAGTACGAATATAATAAATAAGTTATTCTTGAATATATCCAAGGTTTATTTTTTATGCCCTAAAAAATATACTCCTTGTTTATTAGGAAAGTAGGACTTTCCTAATAAACAAGAAAAGAAGCTCTGCTTCGTTATGAGCTCTGCTCATATTTCTGAACGGTTCGATAGGAAACTTCCTTGATAGTTTACATAGCATTGTCTTGTAGAGAATAAAAAAAGAGCCAAGCAAAAAAAGCTTGGATCCTTCATTACGTGACCGTCGAAAAGGCCATATCATATTTTTTTCTAAAATCTTCACCCTGTCGCCGATCCATGTAAAAACAACTGTTTTTAAAGGTTTTTGCGTAAGTCTTAACCTCAGCACATATATCTGCAATAACCTCATAACGGGTGGTTTCCGGATGTTCTATAAGCCGTACACCCGCCAAACTAATGGTCATAATCGGATATTTTTGTATCGCATTGAGTCGGTCTTTTGAGATAATAAATCCTGATGCTTTATCTTCTTCACAATAATGTTGCCTTATTTTCTGATCAAAATTATAAATAATGTTATTGGCAATCTCTTTTACTTCATCTGCCGGTGCAACAAAAACAAAGTCATCACCACCTATATGACCAAGGAAAGTATCACCTAAAGCTTCACTTAATGCTGATGCTATAACACCACCTGTAAACTTAATAATTTCATCACCGCGTCCAAAACCATATTTATCATTATAGGACTTAAAATTATCCAAATCCGCATAGACCACGACATCATCTTTTCTACTTCTTAGAGCATTGGTAATGTACCTACTAATCGCCATATTACCGGGCAAACCTGTATTCGGATTCATTTCCTTAGCGTAATGGGCTTTTTCTTCTAATAACAGTAAAGAATGGTAAATCTTAATGTAATTATTGATTTTAGCTGTGACCAGGTGTTCGCTGATGGGCTTAATCATAAAATCAATCGCACCGAGTTCTAAAGCTAAACAAGGTTCAACATCCTCTGTAATCTCCGCCACCAAAACTACCGGTATTCTTTCTGTCTTATAAAATGATTTCAAAGTTCTAAGTAGGTCATAACCGGAAACTTCATCCATTTCCGCATCCAAGATTATCAAATCCGGATGATGGATGGATACCAATGAAAAAACCTCTCTTGGATCATGGTTTCTTATGATGTTGAAGGTACTCAAATCGTGCTTGCTAATACATGAACGTAAAGTCCTTTTTTCTGTAATTAGAATTGTAGGTTTTCTATTATCGTTCATGGCATCACACCTTTCAACATTCTCTATTTAACTATCGCTTAGAAATTCTATATTGGGATTGTTAAGTTCTCTACTTAACTATCACAAAGGATTTCTATGCTCTTGGCTTGCTTGCAAGCCTAATCCACCGCAGATGAAAAGGTGCTTTTCATCTTTAACTTGTGGATTACCATCGCTTAGAAATTCTATATTGGGATTGTTAAGTTCTCTACTAAGTATATCGTCCTATTACTAGTTCATCTTAACTAGTTGGGCACACTTTCCCAATCCTTCAAAAATCTTTCAATGCCTGCATCTGTGAGTGGATGCAGCAAGGCTTTTTTAATAACATCATAAGGTATGGTTGCTATATGTGCACCGGCTTTTGCCGCCTGCATAATATGAAGAGGACCTCTGATGCTTGCCGCTATGATTTCTGTATCTAAACCATGAATGTCAAATATCTGTACAATATCTTCAATGAGTATCATCCCATCTTGTGATATATCATCCACCCGTCCCACAAAAGGACTGACATAAGTTGCACCAGCTCTGGCCGCCAAAAGTGCTTGGTTCGCTGAAAATATAAGCGTTACATTGGTTTTAATGTTTTCTTTGGAGAATTGACTGACGGCTTTTAAACCTTCTAAAGTAATCGGAACTTTGATTACAATATTAGGATGTATTTTTGCCAGTTCTCGACCTTCTTCTATCATACCTTCCGCCTTTAGGCTGATGACCTCTGCACTAATAGGTCCATCTACGATCGTCACAATCTCATGAACCACATCTGTAAATTTTTTACCTTCTCTGGCAATCAATGACGGATTTGTTGTCACACCTGATAAAATACCTAAAGCATTCGCTTCTCTTATTTCATCTACATTTGCTGTATCTATAAAAATCTTCATATTACACCTCTGACTCTCTTTGAATGAATGGTTTGTATATTTTTGTCATCTTAACTATCTTTAATTATAAACATGCTTTCAAAGTTTTTCAACCATTATTACTGACTTTAATGGCGTTAAATATTGGAAGATCCGGATTGTCTAACATTAAGTCCAAAAGTTCAAGCACTTTTTTCAGAAAAATACGTACGGTTATAGCGTTTACGCCCACTATCTTAGAAGCCTCAAGCTTAGCAAGATTGGCTATATGCATTGCATTCACCATATAGTCATAAGCATATCTTTTTGAATGTAATGCCACCAACTTATTCGCCAACTTTTCATAATCTTCTTGTCTTAAGGCCTGAATTTGCAGTATCGGTTGTCTGACATTGGTAATACTTAAAGGACTTTCCATGCTACTACCTATTCTTTGATAAAGCGCCATGTAACTTCTCAGACCCTTTTCTTCATCTTCAAAAAAATCATCTGTCCCAGCAAATACAAAACCGGCATGATCCAAAAATCCAGCACCGGCAGAGTCCATCAGTTGTCTTATATTGGCATATGCCTTAAGTCTGGTATCCACCCTTTGTTGCATAATGAGCTCAGCTTCATCAAATGTAATAATCAAGCCTTTATATCCCAGCAAATGAATCATCTTAACAAAACCACTCAGTATATCGAGGGCATTATCTCCATCAACAGAACCTTTGACATTCAACTTACGTTTAAGTTGATAAGCCATATTTTTATCACCTTTTATCCAAGCTGCAGCAATGGTTGATAATTCATAGTCTCTGCCAATCAAAGCCCTTATATAGATTAACAGCACACTCGAAAAAGAGCTGTTGTAATCACTTAAAGCCTTAATAACACTGTAAATGTTCTGTGAAGCTTTTCTTGCATCCCCACTGGATTTAAGGCCTTCTAACCATTTCTCAAATATCATTTCAAAATTGGTACTGGTTTCTTCATCTGTTCTAATCAAAAGATGGTTCATGATGTTACCATAAACACCGTCCAGCTTTGAGAATCCAAAACCACTATGGATCGGTACATTCGCTACAATAAAACCTTGGTCTAGAGCTTTTTCTGTCAGATATTTCATCATAAAAGTTTTTCCGGATCCATAAGCACCTCGAATAAACTTAACTCTACCTTCACCTTGCTCTACACTAGACATGAAATTATCTAGCTCATGCTTCTCTTGATCTCTTCCCACTATGAAATTGTCAATACTTGTTCCGGGTATAACACCCATTCGAAGCGCATTTAAAACCTGATCAACTTCTTTCATAACGTCTCCTACTCCTCATACATTTTTCCTCGATCTATGAACCCAATTACTTCCCCAAGTTTTTTTATGATACTTTGACCATTGGTCAATTCAACTAGGGTAAGACGCAAATTATTTTCGTTGGTTGTGTATAATTCGTAGTGAATCTCATCTTCATAATGAATATCCTTTACAACAATCCCTTCTTTTTGAATGTAATAATCCAACTTACCTGCAAATGTATAAGGTACCGTTATTTTCAATAGATTATATGTATCTTTTTTTATTGTGGTTACTTGGTCAAGTGCTGATTGTAAGGTTTTTGTGTATGCTCTAACAAGACCACCTGTCCCAAGCTTTACACCACCGAAATATCGGGTAACCACTGCCACTATATTCACCAATTCCCTCGTTCTTAATAGATCTAACATAGGCATTCCGGCTGTTTGGGAAGGTTCACCATCATCACTATATTTTTCAATCATCTGTGTCCCATTAATTCTATAGGCATAGCAATTATGATTGGCATCTCTGTGTTGCTTACTAATTCTTGCTATTATACTTTTTGCCTCTTCTTCCGATGTTGCAGGTATAATACATCCGATAAACCTAGATTTATGCTCCACCAATTCCATCGTTGCTTCTTGTCTAATGGTTTCATATACTTTCAACATTTATAAATCCTCAAAATGATATTTGCCTTTACTATAGTATTCTATGATTTTACACTGGTTCATGTTTGTATCAATTTCTTTACGAGTACAAATATTTGGGTATGTTTTATCATTAATAGCACAGGCAATACCACTTGCCAGTTTTACCATGCGCTCAAACTCGTATTTTCTTTTTATACCCATAACCACACCGCCGGCTATGGCTTCTTTGACCCAATCTGTATCCTTTGTAGCCATGCCCTCAAGCTTCCCTTTACATATTTTATTACGAGACACGCCTACAACACCTTCATCGGTAGGGTAAAAGGCGTAATGGATTTTTTGTGTAATTAGGAATAAGTGTAATTGTTTAATACGATGTTCTTCGTCGCCATATATGCCAAGCGCTTCCATCTGTCCATCATCTACAACCCATGCATAGGGTTTTTTAGCCACGAAATTCTCAACATCATTACCTTCAACTGAAAGTACCACTCTTTTACCTTCTTTTTTTACTAAATCCATGGTATCAATCATAATGGACATAGCCATAGCATCTAATGTATCTCCATTGAGCAATAGGATGTCTGTATCCTTCAACTGTCCAATGAGTTTATGTTTAAAGTTTTTTGCATCATTTTGAGTCAGTTGATGAGAATGGTCAATGAATCTTGTATCCGGTTGTCCTTCCATCCTTAATAGAAAGATAGACTCCATCTCTTTATCTTTTAGAACAAAGTTTGATTTAATTCGATTTTTATCCAGAAAGTTTTTGATATAACGGCCACCAATTCCTCCGGCAAATCCCATAACATAAGGGTCACCTTGTAAAAGACGCATGATATAAGCCGAATAAACACTGCTTCGTCCAATCATCAATTGATAGTCTAAAACATTATGTTCCTCACCAACAACCAGTTGGTCAACCGTTATTCTTTTTTCTATACCGGGATTTAGTGCTATGGTAATAATCATATATCCTCCTACCGATTTTTAAACAACCGGCTCATTTTTCCAACAATTCCTACATATTATATTCATTATACGTTAGGTGTCCCTTCATATCAAGCATTAGCACTAAAAGTTATAAGAACAAAGTACTATCTGATGTAAAATAATAAAAAAAGGATATCTAAGATTTGACTTAGATATCCTTTTGATTATTTTGCTTATTCATTTACTGAAAACTAGACTCTAAATAGTAAGTCACTATAAGTTGGGTATGGCCAGTAATCTTCTGCAACGATAACTTCTAGTTCATCACATGGCTTTCTTAGATCCACCATTTTTTCAAACACATTGAATTTGAAAGCAAAAGCTTCTTCCTCAATATCTTCAATCAAATGAGTTTTTTCTACTTCTTCCTCAAGTGCCACTAATTTTTCTTGTGCTTCAACTAAAAGTTCGGATACTTTTATTAGTAGATTTTCCTGAACACTAACCATCGCACTAGGTACCGCTGCTTTTATAGCATTGATGGAGTCTGCTAAACTGGTTGCAAATTCTATAACAGAAGGCATGATTTCCTTC